>DATJTR010000694.1:0-5385 GCA_035503215.1 Pirellulales bacterium | reverse complement strand
AGCGGCGGCACGGAGGCGTCCGGTCGCATACGGCTCGTCCCGCGCCGGCGTCGGGAGCGGAAAAGCTTCCAATTCTCCACTTTTTGCAGTATTCTTAGGCGATAGGTCGGTCGCAAGCCACGCTGGACGAGATCCATCGCTTGCGCGGCCGGTCTCCTCCCGCTGAATCGTCCCGCCCACACGTTGGCCGCCGCTTTTAGGAGCCGCATATGTCCAGCCAGTCCCGCCGTGAATTCCTGGAACGTTCGATGTGGTCGGCTGCGGCGGCCGCGGCGGCAACAACCCTGGGCGCGTATGCCGGACGCACCCAAGCCGATGAATCTGAAGCACCCGCCACGAACAGCCCGAACGAAAAACTAGGAGTGGCTTTGATCGGCGCCGGCGGCCGGGGCGGCGAAAGTCATCTGCCGGCGTTCGCCAAAGGGCTGCCCGATACCGAGGTGCTGTGGATCGTCGATCCCGATGAGAAACGGGGACAAGAGCGGGTGAAGCAGGCCGAGAAGCTGCAGGGCCGCGCGCCGAAATTCGCCCGCGACATGCGCGAGGCGTTCGCCGATCAAGCGGTCGACATCGCGACGATCGCCACGCCGCATCACTGGCATTCGCTGGCGGCGATTTGGGCCATGCAGGCGGGCAAAGACGTGTATGTGGAAAAGCCGGTCAGCCACAACGTCAGCGAAGGGCGCAGGTGCATCGAAGCGGCGCGGAAATACAACAAGATCTGCCAGGCCGGCACGCAGTGCCGATCGATGCCCGGCATGCGTGAGGCCATGGACTATTTGCGCAAGGGCGAAATGGGCCAGATCACGCTGGCCCGCGGACTGTGCTACAAGCGGCGCGACTCGATCAAGGCACGCGGCCAGTACCCGGTGCCCGAAGGAGTGGATTACAACCTCTGGCTTGGCCCCGCGCCGGCGGCCCCGCTTACGCGAAAAGATCTTCATTACAATTGGCACTGGCAATGGCCTTACGGCAACGGCGACCTGGGCAACCAGGGCGTGCACCAGATGGACATTGCCCGCTGGGGACTGAACGAGCCGAACGTCAGCCCGCGCGTGATGAGCTACGGCGGCCGGGTGGGCTACGAAGACGCCGGCGATACCCCCAACACGCAAGTGGTGATGTTCGATTACGGGGAGAAGCAGTTGATCTTCGAAGTGCGCGGTCTGGAGACGAGCCCGTATAAAAACACGCAGGCCCGCGTCGGCGTAATCTTCGAAAGCAAGGACGGGCGCACGATGGTGATTCCGTCGTATACGCAGGCAATTGTTTTCGACAAGAACGGCAAGGAAGAGAAGCGGTTTGGCTCGCTGACGGACGAAATCGTCCACGGCGCGAGCCACTTCGCCAATTTCGTGAAAGCCGTCCGCTCGCGGAAGGTCGAAGAGTTGAACGCCGACATCGTCGAGGGACACGTTTCGAGCGCGCTGTGCCACTTGGGCAACATTTCTTACATGCTCGGCGTGCCGACCAGCCTGGACAACATCGAGAAGGGATTGCCCGCTTTCGCCGGCAGCGCGGGAAAAGAAACATTCGAGGCCACGAAGACCCATCTCGACGAAAACGACATCCCGCTGGAGAAGCTCGAGCTGCAGATGGGCCCGACGCTCGACTTCGATCCGAACATCGAGGTCTTCGTGAACAACCCCGAGGCGAACAAGTATTTGAGCCGCGATCGGGGGCCGTTCGTCGTGCCGGCGAAAGACAAGGTTTGAGCCGGGCCAGACGGCCCCTTCAGCCGCTCGGCTGAACGGCGCTGAAGCCGAACGCCGGCCTTACGCCTTGCGGATCTTTTCGCGCCCTTCTTTCACCCGCTGCGTGGCATTGCGCGTGTCGACCACCAGCCGCGACGACCGCACGATGAAATCGTAGTCGTAGGCCGAGTGATCGGTGGCGATGAGCACGCAATCCTGGGCCGCGAGATATTCGGCGGTGAGCGCCTGGCTGTCCATCGGCGGCACCTCGTGGTGCCGCATGCGGGGCAGACGCGGAACGTGCGGATCGTTGTAGGTCACCTTGGCGCGGCCGGCCAACAGCAACTCCATCAGCTCGAACGAGGGGCTTTCGCGCGGATCGTCGACGTCCTTCTTGTAGGCCATGCCCAGGATGGCGATCTTGCTGCCATTGAGCGGCTTGCCGGCGTCGTTCAGCGCCTCGACGACTCTCTGAATGACGTAATGGGGCATGCCGGTGTTGATCTCGCCGGCGAGCTCGATGAACCGCGTGATCATGCCGTGCTTGCGCGCGACCCAACTGAGATAGAACGGGTCGATCGGAATGCAGTGGCCGCCCAAGCCAGGGCCGGGATAAAACGCTTGAAAGCCGAACGGCTTGGTTTTGGCCGCGTTGATCACCTCCCAAACGTCGATGCCCAAGCGATCGAAGAGCATCTTCAGCTCGTTGACCATGGCGATGTTCACCGAGCGATAGGTGTTTTCCAGAATCTTGCAGGCTTCGGCCACTTCGCAACTGGACACCGGCACGGTGTTGACGACCGCTGCGCCGTACAGCAGTTCGGCCAGACGGGCGCTCGTGGCGTCGATGCCGCCGACCACTTTGGGAATGCCGCTAGCCGTGTAGTTGGGATTGCCAGGATCTTCCCGCTCCGGACTGTAAGCCACGAAATAGTCGTGGCCGACCTTCAAGCCGCGCTCGGCCAGGATGGGCAGGACGACGTCGCGCGTGGTGCCGGGATAGGTAGTGCTCTCGAGCACGACCAGTTGGCCGGGCCGGAGCGCGGCCGCGATTTGCCGCGTGGTGGCCTCGATGTAGGTGAGATCGGGATCGCGACTGTCGGACAGAGGCGTGGGGACGCAAATCAAAAGCGCGTCGGCTTCCGCCATGCGGCGCATGTCGGCCGTGGGCGCGAACGTTTTGTCGGCGATGCAGCCGGCAATCCACTCGCCGGAAATATGCCCGATATAGCTTTGGCCGGCCAGCAGGCGTTCGACCTTCGTCGAGTCGACGTCGAAGCCCATGGTGCGGTAGCCGGCAGCAATGAAGGCGCGGATCAGCGGGAGGCCGACGTATCCGAGACCGATCACCCCCACAACGGCGGTTTTGGCCCGGATAGCCTGTTCCAGCGACGTGCCCATGGGCAGATTCCTTTCGAGATTGATTGCTGATTGGAGCGCGGTTTTGCCGCCTCGCGGAACGATTCCGGCATCTCGGCGCGGAGGCCGCAAAATCTTCGGATGCTGACGCCGGACGAGGCTGCGGATCGATGTGTCTGCCCGAGACCGCCCTACAATCCAGGCGCGGGCGCTTCGGAGCACTCCACTATAATTTCTCGCCGCGGCGGCGGGAATCGGGGGGCACGCCCACGGGGGTCTCGAAAGCTTGTTAGTTGCCGTCGAGAAGCGTATTTTAGAGGGCGTAGGGCCGGTACGCATTGGAAGAGGCTGCGCGTTGGCCCAACGGCGATGCAAAAGATCGGCCTGGTGATGATTTTTCCGGTTGTATCGCCAGTCCGTTGGTCGCTGGGAAGCAGTACACGGCCGCGTACAGCGTGAGAACAGAGGAGGCGGAAAATGGCAGGAAGAATGCAAACGCCGATCGCTCGGCGAACGGGTAGTTCGCAAGGCTGCGCACAACGGTCCCGGCTCGGCTTCACGATCGTGGAGCTGCTGGTCGTCATCGCGATCATCGGCTTGCTCGTGGCCCTGCTGTTGCCGGCGGTGCAACAAGCACGCGAGGCCGCGCGGCGGACGCAATGTGCCAACAATCTGAAGCAGGTCGGGCTCGGCCTGCAGCAATACGTCACCAAGGCGCAGTGCTTTCCCTCCGGCGTGCCAAACTGCACGACCTTTTCGGTGACCAGTCAAACGACGAGCGCTGCCCCCATTTACGAGGGCAGCACGGGACTGGGTTATTGCCAAGGCCCAACCTGGGCCGTGATGATCCTGCCGTTCATCGATGCCCAAGTGCTCTACGACAGCGTCGTGCTGTGCAATACTGGCAGTTCAACCAATCCGACCTATAACTCGTGCAGCGATTGTTCGACCCCGAATTTGCCCTGGCTGCCGATCGGATATTATTCAAATGCGACGCCCGGGACGAACACACCGACGACCTACACCTGTCCGAGTGCTCCGTCGATTCTCAGCGGCGCGACGTTGACGACGGCGTCACCCGCGATCAACGGCCAGACGAACGCGTTGGCCAAAGGAAACTACGCTGCCTGCTTCGGCAATTACACGCTGGCGTTGGCGACGGCGACCGTGGCCTCGACGTTGTTTGCCAACACGACGAACAGCACAACCGCCACCTGGAAGCCACAAGACGTGCAAGGGGTGTTTTCGATCGTCGACATCACGAAATTGAACCCCTCGCTGAATCAGGCGAAGCAGGACAAATCGATGCAAGGCGTCTGGAAGATCGCGTCCAAGTCGGGTTTTCCGGCGGCCCAAGTCCGTGACGGCAACGGCACGACGATGGCAGTTGCCGAGATTCTGGCCTGGGACGATCCTAACGATGGACGGGGCGCCTGGGTTTGGCCCGGAATGGGGGGCTCGATCTTCACGGCTTGGAACGGTCCGAATTCCGCAACGGCCGATACCATTCCGGCATGCGATACCGGACTGGTAACGAATCCCGTGCCGACCTGTAAGCAAGGGGGCACGGTCAACGATTCCGCCTCGGCCCGCAGCATGCATTCGGGCGGGGTCAATGTGGCCATGTGCGATGGCTCGAACCATTTCATCGCCGATACGATCGACATCAACGTCTGGCGGGCATACGCCACGCCGAATGCTGGCAGTTCGATCGCTGGCGTGGTCAAAGAGAATCCGGTGCAACAGCCGGATTGATGATTTGCCGCTGGCGCTCGAACCGCGGCCACGGTCGATCGGGCCGGCGCCGACTGGGCCCAGGCCCCCCGGCCAAAGCAAATAGCCGCCTTTACGCGCTCCCGGGGTTTGGGATATCTTTTCTCGCGCCCCGCCTTTGGTCGCCCCCACCTTCAACGACGGTCGCGGCTATCGTGTTTTGGCCTCAAGCAGGAAGGATCCTGACACCATGTTTGCCTGGCCTATTCGCTCGCTCCACGTCGGCTCTTGGCTTTTGCTCGCGACATTGATGGCGACCAATGGCCGGGCCGAGGATTTTCGCATCGAAAGCCGCGTCTTCGCCGGCAAAGAACCGAAGCCGGTAAGCGAGAATACGACGCTGTTTCACATCGGCATCGTCTACGATTTCATCCCCGACAAGAGCATCGCGGTTTTCGACAAGCCGCGGGGCCGTTTTTTACTGCTCGATCGCCAGCGGAAGATCAAAGCCGAGGTGACCGTCGAGCAATTGCAGACGTTTTGCGATCGCCTGCAAAAGATGGCGGCTGCGGACAATAATGCTTTCGTGCGATTCGTGGCCGAACCGCTGTTCGACGTG
>DATJTR010000693.1:0-3335 GCA_035503215.1 Pirellulales bacterium | reverse complement strand
TTATTTTCTATATCTTGAAGTTCATCGCGTTTTCCTACAGCGCGGCCCTCGATCCGGAAAATGGTTTTTGGCTGAGCTTCCTGGGCTACACGCTCGGCGTCGGCCTGTGCGAGGAATTCGTGAAGTCGATTCCCCTGCTCTACTATCGCGACTCGGAGAGTGGCAGCCGTTGGCGCGGGCTGATGATCGCCGGTCTCGCCTCGGGAGCCGGCTTCGGCATCGCCGAAGGCATCATGTATTCCAGCGAATACTACAATGGCGTCGACTCGGGCCAGATTTATCTCGTCCGCTTTCTTTCCTGCGTCGCCTTGCACGCCATTTGGACCGGCTCGGTCGCCATCTCGATTCACGAGCGCCGCGATTCGTTCGCCGGGCTCGGCGGCGTGCGCGATTGGATCGTCCCCTGGCTCATGGTGATCGCGGTTCCTGCCACGCTGCACGGCCTGTACGACACGTGCTTGAAAAAAGACTCGAACGGCTACGCCCTCCTCGTGGCGTTTGCCAGTTTTGGATATCTGGCCTTCGTCCTCAGTCGCCGCCAGGCCGACGACGACACGCTCGCCCAGAAGAATCTGCTCCGCGACTACGTTCGCCGCCGTCAACCGGCAACTTGAACGGCACTCTGCGACACGCGTCACCGTTCGCGTGCATCGACGCCCGCGTCAATACTAACCCGAAGCGCGAGCGAGGGACGTTTGACTCAGCACCCCCGCGGGGGTGTCCTACGCGGTTGCCGGAGAATTCCCGCTGGCGATTCACGTCTGGTGTCCGCATGGCACCCACGGGTTGGCGCATACGATCTTTCACCGCCGCCGGGCGCCGCGCCCCTCTCGGCCACTGCCCCGATGCGTATAATGAAGCGTGGGCCCACCCCCACGTTTCCTCGAATCAATTCCCCGGGCAGAGCTGAAACGCGCCGCGATGAGCACACACACTCCCACGACTTCCGATCCCAAAACGCCGCAGTCCTCCGATGGCCAGGCTTCGTTCGCCGAAACGGCGCTCAAGCTCGGCGGCAAAAGCGAGGACGAAGCCCGTCGCACCGGCGCCATCGATAAGGCCGACGACCAGGTCGAAACTCTGTTCGCCCCGCGCTATCAAACCGGCAGCAGCCCGGTCCATCGGGCGGTATGGGATCGCCCCTTGCCCGTCGACCTGTTCACCAGCACGCGCCCCCCTGCCCCGCCCGACGTGCTCAAGGTGATGGACGACTCGATCGAGGTGGTCACTCGGCATCGCCGCGATGGCACGCTGTTCGACAACGCCGGCAAGATCGCCTACGGCGTGATGTCCGAACTGGGTGCGGTCGGCTACTGGGGCTTATTGGTCGATAAGGCCTACGGCGGCAGCGGCGCCCCGTTCGCCACTTTTGCCCCGTTCCTGACTCGCATGGCGATGGTCGAGCCGACCGTGGCCGGTTTGGCCTCGGTCCACGGCTGCATTGGTGCCGTCGATCCGGTCCGCACGTTCGGCAATGCCGAACAAAAACAGCGGTTTCTCCCGCAATTGGCCAGCGGTCAGCGGCTCAGCGCTTTCGCCCTCACCGAGCCGGGCGCCGGCAGCGACCTGACGGCCCTTCGCACCGAGGCCCGGCTCGACGGCAACGAATATGTCGTCAACGGCGAAAAACTGTTCATCACCAACGTCGTTCCCGGCCGCACGATCGGGCTGGTCTGCCTCGTCGAGCGCAGGCCGGCCGTGCTGATCGTCGATTTGCCGGCCGACGAGAATGAACACTTTCAGCTCAAGAAATACGGCCTCTACGCCCTCAAGCACACCTACAACCGTGGCATCGTACTCCGCGATTTCCGCGTGCCGGCCGAGAATCTGCTCGTGCCGCCGCGCGGCGACGGCCTGACCATCGCCTATCACGGCCTGAATCTCGGCCGCATTGCTCTCTGTGCCAATGCTGCCGGCGTGATGCGGGTGATGATGGCCAGTATGATCCCTTGGGCCCATTTCCGCAAAACCTATGGCTCGGCCATCGCGGGGCGCGAGCTCGTCCGCCGCCGTCTCGGCCGCCTGGCCGGGCTGATCGTCGCCGCCGATGCGCTGGTGCAATGGTGCGCCGGCTTGATCGACCAGGGCTATCGCGGCGAAATGGAGTGCATCGTGGCCAAGGTGTTTGGCAGCGAGGCCCAGAAAGAAGCCGCCATCGAATTGTTCATGAAGACGCACGGCGGCCGGGCGTTTCTGCACGGCCACTTGTTCGGCGACAACGTCCACGAATACCTCGCCCCCTGCATCTACGAAGGCGAAGGCGAAATGCTCTCGATGGCCTTCTTCAAATCGCTGGTCAAGCAGCACGGCGTGCAATTCTTCGAACCGATCGGCAAAGCTCTGCAAGCCTCGGGCATCCGCAAGCCGAATCTGATGAATCCGGCCCATTTTTGGGCCCTCAAAGGGGCCCTGGTGCCTTACGCCCGCTGGCTTGTGACGCAAAAACTGCGGCCGGCGGCACGCCCCCAACTGCCGCCGATGCCCGAGCCGCTGCGGGCCCATGCCGAGTTCGCCTCCGACCGACTGCAGCGCATGCCGCTGGAAATCTCGGGCACGATGAGCAAGCACCAGCTGGCCCTGGCCGACCGGCAGTGCCGCATGTCGGAGCTGTCAGCGCGCGTGCAAGACCTGGTCGTGATGCTGGCCACCAGCTTGTACGCCGCCGCCCACGGCGACGACACGGTCCGCCAGGCCGCGGATTGTCTCTGCCAGGATCTGACGCAAAAGCATCTCGGCCGCCGCCCCTCCGACCGCTATTTCCGCAGCGTGACGAAGCTCGGTGAAGCCATCGCCGACGGCGCGTTCACGTCGATCGCCGGCCTGCACCCCGACGAAATCCTCATGCCGTACGACAACGGCTGAGCCACCGCGCCGGTGGTCCATCGGGAAGCGTCCGCGCGGAGCCGTGCATCCACCAACCCGAAACGCGAGCGAGGGCCTTTTCGCGCCGAATTGCTCGTCGAGCCCAACCACCTCGTTTCTCCCTCGCTTGCGCTTCGGGCTTGTGCCGGTTTGACACTCGCGATGGGCGGGACGGCTTCGGGCGGAGGCGCGGCCCTTCCCTTACACCTCGATTGGCGGATAATGCGGTTCATCAACACGGCCAAGCTAGGGAACTATCATGGAAGAAGGCTCGTCCTATTCGCTCGCCGGCGTCGACATCGACGCGGCCGATGCCGCCAAGCGCGATATGAAGTCGCTGCTCGCTGCTCCCAAATCGCTCGTGCTCAACGAGCTGGGAGCGTTCGCCTCGCTGGTTGACGGCAGCTTTCCGGAGCTGACGCATCCGGTGCTGGTGCTGAAAGTCGAAGAGCCGGGCTCGAAGCAGTTGTTGG
>DATJTR010000692.1:0-2280 GCA_035503215.1 Pirellulales bacterium | reverse complement strand
TCCATCAAGATCATGCCGTACTTGGCCCCGGTCTGAATGGCCGACGTGATGCGGAACGTTTTGTTTTCGCGAATCAGGTTACCGATGGCCGGCGTCACCACCAGCATCTCGTAGGCGGCACACCGGCCGCCGCCGATCTTGGGGACCAGGCCTTGGGCCAGCACGCCGATGATCGAAGTGGAAAGCTGCGTGCGGATCTGGTCCTGCTGATTGGTCGGAAAGACGTCGATGATGCGGTTGACCGTTCCCTGGGCACTGTTGGTGTGCAGCGTGCCGAAGACCACGTGCCCGGTTTCGGCGGCGCTGATGGCCGCTTCGATCGTGGCCAGGTCGCGCAACTCACCCACCAGAATCACGTCGGGATCTTGCCGCAAAGCCCGGCGGAGAGCCTCGGAAAAGCTCGGCACGTCAACGCCGATCTCCCGCTGATTGACCGTGCATTTCTTGTTGTAGTGATAGAACTCGATCGGATCTTCCACCGTGATGATGTGGTGGTCGACCGTCTCATTCAAATAGTTGATCATGCTGGCCAGCGAGGTGCTTTTGCCCGATCCCGTGGGACCGGTGACCAGGAACAGCCCGCGGGGACGCTTGATCAACTGTTCGCAGGCCTTCGGCAGTCCCAACTCGTCCATGGTCAGCAGCTTGTTGGGAATCTGCCGCAGCACCATGGCCACGGTGCCGCGCTGCTTGAAAATCGATACACGGAACCGGGCCAGCTCGCCAAAGGCGAAACCAAAGTCCGACCCACCGACCGTCTGCAATTCTTGCTGACAGCGGTCGGGCGCGATGCTTTTCATCAGCGCCATCGTATCCGTGGCGTCGAGAACCTTGGTCTTCAGCTTCTGCATGCGGCCGTGGAGCCGGACGACCGGCGGCTGCCCGACAGTGATGTGCAAATCGCTGGCCCCTTCCTTGACGACGGCGTGCAGGAGCTTGTCGATGAGAACTTGATCGGCCATGAACGTTCAATTCTCCGCGGACCCTCGTTGCAAGCTCACCAGGAGCTAGAGGGAAACGCGGTGGCGGGTTGTGGAAAATCCAAAGGTGACAAACGGGACGAAGCAAGCGCTGCGTACTGGAATCAGGCGATCATTGCCGTCGTCCATTCGCGTCGGCAGTCGGCGGTCGATGTGCTCCAAGCGCATCCGGTTCTGGCACGGCTTTGCCCCGTTAGCCGTTGCCGTTCGCCCCGAGGGGCGAGCGGCCAGAACCAGCTGGCATTGCCCTTGGCGTACTTTAATCGCCGAGGGGCCACCGACTTGTTGCACACTCCGCTGACGACCGACGAATTCGGGCACGTCGCTGTTGTTCCGGCCAGCAACGAGAAAGGTTGCCCTACTCGCGGCACCAACGATTATTCGGGATATGACAAAAAAACGGCAATTCGCCGGTGCGTATTCTCCGGAAGGCCGAACCGCGGTTGGCCGCGGCAACAGCCGGACTCGTCGCTCGGATCGCCGACTTAACCTCCCAACCAAAAATGACTTGTGAATTGGATCGCCAGTTCGCCGAGCGGCCAAAACTGCCGGGGCGACGAAAACTCCGCGGCGAACGAGTTGGCTAACCTTCGGTTCGTTTGGCGACGCGCATCACTTCCTCGATCGTGGTCATGCCGCGCATTACTTTCTGGATGCCGTCCTCGTACAACGTGGTCATTCCGCCGGCCACGGCCACGCGGCGGATGTCTTGGCTCGACGCCCCTTGGAAAGCGAGGTCGCGGATTTTGGAGGTCATGAGCATGAGCTCAAAGAGGCCCCGCCGCCCGCGATACCCGCTTTTTTGGCAATTGGCGCATCCTCTGCCCTTTTTGAAAGTTGCGCCGGCTGCCATCTCCGGGGTGATGCCGGCGGCTTCGAGCGAGGCCTCGCTCGGCATGAAGGGCTGACTGCACTTGCTACAAATGATGCGTACCAGGCGCTGGGCGAGCACAGCGACCACGCTGCTGGCGACCAGATAAGCGGGGACGCCCATGTCGACCATGCGTGTAATAGCCCCGGGCGCATCGTTCGTGTGGAGTGTACTGAAAACCAAGTGTCCAGTCAGAGACGCTTGAATTCCCATTTGGGCGGTCTCGGCATCTCGCATTTCGCCCACCAGAATCACGTTCGGGGCCTGCCGCAACATAGCCCGAATGATCCGCGCGAAATCGAGCCCGATACTATGCCGCACCTCGACCTGGTTGATGCCCTGCAGGTAGTACTCGACCGGATCTTCGGCCGTGATGATCTTGCGGTCGGGACGATTGAGCTCGTTCAAGGCAGCATAGAGAGTGGTCGT
>DATJTR010000691.1:0-3949 GCA_035503215.1 Pirellulales bacterium | reverse complement strand
ACGGCCTCGCCCGCGACTGCTTCCAAACCGTTGTCGCCCGGGGCCACGGCACCGGCCGCGGGAGCTCCGGCTGCTTCGTTGTAGCGAATCGTACCGCCGCCATCGTACAGGCCCACGAGCAGATCTTGAGCCGCGAGCATGTGGCGCGCTTCGAGCGCTTCGAACAGCGGCCGCGAACGCTTGGAAAACCCGCGGACGGGTTTGCTGGCGCGGGACGAACGGCGGTGCGGAATGTTGCGTGGCATGGAGTGTCCTCGGTGGGTGGGTGTCAACGAAGCAGAGCGGCGCGACGGACAACGGGCGAGACGAACGGGCTTCCGGGCCGGGGTTAACAAGTCGAGGCCGGGCGGCGGCTGGGCGGGAAAGCGACTGCGGCGGCGGAAGCGAACATTCTAACGAATGTGATAATATCTAACGCGTGCCGGAGCCGATTGCAAGATACGGTCCGTGTTTTTTTTATTTGCCGGGGCGATTGAGAGCAAGAAGAAAATCGACCGGCGTGAGCCGCAATTCATGACAGGCGTGCCGGAAAACATGCACGGCCCTTTATTCTTCCCGCTCGTCGGTCATAATTGCGGCTGGGCAAACGGTAAACCAGTGAGGAGCTTAGGACGATGGGTCGGCCGCGCCGCCCGCCGGCGGAACTGCCGCAATTGAAGCTCGCCATGGAACGTGCGAGCGACTATCAATGGTGTGCCGCCCGGCTCAAGGCCTTGGCCGATCCCGATCGGCTGCGGATCGTGAATCTGCTGTTGCGCGGGCCGAAGAACGTTTCGGAGCTGTCCGGTGAAATGAACGTGCCCGTGGTGAATGTGTCGCATCACCTGAAAGTCCTCCGCCAAGCGAACGTGCTGCAGACCGAGAAGCGCGGCAAATTCGTGATTTACTCGGTTCATCCGGAAATTACTTGCGAAGACGTGCAGAACAGGAAGTCGATCGATTTGGGATGTTGCCGATTCGAGATTCTGCAACCGACCCCGCTGAGACAACGCCCCACCAAATAACGACTGCGGTGAGCGCCGCCGGCCAAGCCAAGCCTGGCGGACGACTGCCGCCGAGCCCTCGATCGTCCCCCGCTCAATTCACCCCGCGAGCCGCCGAGATGCGCAGTCGTCGATGGACAACGAGCCGGCACGTCGGCTTCACGCTGGTCGAGCTGTTGGTCGTGATGGCGATCATCGGCGTGCTGGTGGCGCTCTTGTTGCCGGCGGTGCAATCGGCCCGCGAGGCGGCGCGGCGGACGCAGTGCACGAACAATCTGAAACAGATCGGCATCGCGGCGCACGACTATTACACGATTCACCAGGCGTTTCCCAATGGCCAGGACTCGGAGCTTTGGCCGGCCAACCCTTCCAACGCCTATTCGTTCTTTCGCTGGTCGGCGCTGGTCTACCTGTCGCAATACATGGAGAATACCAGCGCGTTCAACGCGCTCGATCTTTCGGTTCCGATCTACCCGAATCTCAACAACATCGTGTCGCCGCAGAATGCTTACGGCGTGGCCTTGTCGGTGCCGATGTTTCTTTGCCCCAGCGATTCGGGACAAACGGTCTCGCCGCAATTTGCTCCCTCGAATTATCAGGCTTGTGCCGGCACGGGCGTCAATGGCGGCTCGCCGGTCGCCAGCGATGGAGTATTTTTCGTCAACTCGGCAACGCGGATCTCGCAGATCACCGATGGCCCGACTCACACCGCGCTGTTTTCCGAGAGCATTCTCGGAAACGAGAACACGGTGGGAAACGGAGGAGCCGGTGATCCGCAAATGGATTACCGGTGGTTCCAGCTCAACACGACTCACAATGTGCTGACCACCGGCGCCTGCACGGGCGCGAAGTACACGAATTATGAGGACGGACGACAGTTCGGTTGGGTGAGCGGCGAATTCCGTTGCGTGCTATACAACCATTACCTTCCGCCCAACTCGCCGACGTTCGACTGCATCGGCGACATCATCACCGGCAAGCCAGCGACGAACTACGTCACCTACGGCTGGAAAACGGCCCGCAGCCGGCATCCGGGCGGGGTCAATCTGATGATGGCCGACGGCTCGGTGCAGTTCGTCGAGGACGAAGTCGACCCGTTCGTGTGGACCGCTTGGGGGACGCGGGCGGGGGGCGAAATCCTGACCACGCCGCAATGACGCTGCCGCGTCATCAAGAGGGCGTCGATCGAGCCCGCAGGCCTAGCAGGGCTCTTGCCCCACCATTTCCAAGCTCTTCTTGAAATAGCGGACGGCTTCGGTCGGGTTGAGATTGAAGATCGCCCGGCCGTCGGTCGACCAGTTTCCCTGGTGCAGGCGGAACACGGCGGTGCCGGCGCGGAGATTACCCACCGCTTCGACCGATTCCATGCCCCCCCCTTCGATGGCTTCGAAACCGATGACGATGGCCACGAAGGCCGACAGCTCGCCGCTTTGACGATCGCGGGCGTAGATCACGCTGTCGTCGAATTCGCAGCGCACCCAATCCAAACCGCGGGGCTTGCCGCTGCTGCCGGCCAGCTTGATGAACCGTGCTTCGAGATGTTCGCGATGCAGATGAAAATCGCGACGGGCGCGGATCAGATTCTTCTCGCGCCAAGCCGTTCGTGCGGGTCGCCAAGCGAGCGCGGCGACAACCACGAGCGTACCGGCAAACACACCCAGCACGATCCAGATTGCCAAGTCCATCCCAGCCGTCCCCTTCCTTCCGCCCGACCTGCCGCTCGTGCGCACGGCGCGTGCGTGCGAGCAGTTGCTCGACCCGAATTTTACTCCGAGAGTAGGGTTTCTGACAAGCAACCGAATCGGCCGCGACCTCGGAAGAGCGTTGTCGACAGGGGACTTGCGGGCTGCCCGAGCGAGGTTCTAATTCGTAGCGGCCAATCGAGCACGACACGACCAAACATTAGTTCGGTTCATCGGGGTCGCGCTGCCGGCCCCTGAAGCTTCCTGCACCCGAGGCGACTGGTAGGCACGAAGTGCGTCATGAGTTCCACTCTGGAAGCAATCTTGGCGTCCTGGCCCAACACGCCGTGGCTGTGGGCCGCCGCTGCATGGACGGCCGCCGTCTATGGCCGCGGCTGGTGGGAGTTGCATCGCCGCGATCGCGAACGCTGGCGTTGGAGGCAGCCGATCGCGTTTGGGGGGGGACTGGCCGCGATGCTCTTGGCCCTGGCATCGCCCATCGAGCCGCTGGCCGCTCTGCTGCTCCAGGCGCACATGGTGCAGCACCTTTTACTGATGATGGTGGCCCCGCCGCTGCTTTGGCTGGGTGACCCTCTATTTCCCTGCTTGCGTGGCTTGCCACGATCGGTACGCCGGGATGGGTGCGCGCCGCTGCTGCGAGCGGATGGGTTGCGGCAGGCTTTCGATCGGCTCACCTGGCCGCCGGTGGCGCTGGTGGTGTACACGGCCGTGGCCTGGCTGGGGCATGTGCCGGGCATTTATGAGACGGCGCTGCGCAGCGATGGCTGGCATGTCGTGCAGCACACGGCGTTTCTGGCGGCGGCCCTGCTTTTTTGGTACCCGGTGGTGCGCCCCTATCCGAGCCGGCCGAGTTGGTCGGCCTGGCTGCTGATTCCCTATCTCGTGCTGGCGGACGTGGGGAATACGGTTCTAGCGGCTTTGATCACGTTCAGCGGCCGTGTGCTGTACCCCTATTATGAAGGGGTGCCGCGGCTGGCCGGGCTTTCGGCCCTCGACGATCAGGCGGCCGCCGGAGTGTGGATGTGGGTTCCCGGCTCCGTGGCTTTCCTTCTGCCGCTCTTCGCGATCGGGCTGCGGCTGGTGAGTGGCCCGGCGGCGACCCAAGGTGCCAAACGACTTACGGCGCGGCGGGCCGTGGCGAGCGAGGTTAGCCTGCCCGCCATGCCAGAAGAAGTCCGCCGACCAGGGATCGCGCACCACAGCCGGCCGGCCGGCCGAGCGATCGACGTACTGCGGTTCGCGATCTTGGGACGGCTGCTCACC
>DATJTR010000690.1:0-6371 GCA_035503215.1 Pirellulales bacterium | reverse complement strand
ACTGCGCCTCGTTGACCGCGGCATTGAGCTTGCCGCGGTAGATGGGCATGTTCAAGTTCACGCCCACCTGGCCGCGCAGGTCGGCTTGCGTGGCCGCCGGCTGCCAGAACGAGTCGTAACGCCCGTAGACTTCCGCGTCGGGAAAATATTGCTTCATGGCTAGGTTGACCGCGGCCTGCTCGGCACGCACGCGCGCCGCGATCGCTGCCAGGTCTGGACGCTGCGTTACCGCCATCTGACGGAGCAAGGCGACGGGAGGCAAGGCCACTACTTCGGGCAATTCCCGTGGAGCGGCAGGCAGGTATTCGCCGGGATTCCGCCGCAGCAAGGTATTCAGTCGGGCGACCGCTACACGGTTCATTCGTTCGAGTTCGAGCAGCCGACGCTGGGACGTCGCAAGCTCGACGTCGGCCTGCAACACATCCTGTTCCGTGACCAGGTTGTTCTCGTATTTCGCGCGGGCCGTGTCGCGAAACCGGCGTGTGAGCTCCAAGTTGCCGCGATTGATTTCCAACTCGCGAGCAACGAGGTAATACTCGAAGAACGCCGCGCGGGTGGCTTGAACCAATTGCAACCGGGCATCGCGAACGTCGCCGAACATGGCATTGGCTTCGGCCTTGGCCGCGTCGCCGCGCGCCTCGCGCTTGCCGAACCAAGGGAGCTTTTGCGACCCACCCACCACATAGGCGGACGAAACGGTGCTGGAATTGAAAGACGCGGGGGCGGCCATCCCCATGAAAGTCGGATCGTCCAAGGCGATCGCCTGAGGATATCGCTGCTGCGCCGCCTGCCAGGCAAAAGTCATCGCCTGCAGCGAAGCGTTGCGGCTGGCGACGAGATCGATCAGTTGGTCGAGCGAAAGCTCTGGCTGGCCACCAAACAACCCGTCAGCCGATGGTGTCGGAATCGCCTCCGGCTCCGGCGACTCTTCGTACCCTACCGCCTTGATCGTCGCCCCGGGCGGCTGGGGGGGCGACGCCGCGCCATTTGGCGCGGGACGATCTGCCGTGGCCGCAACGGGTCGCTGGACCGCCGCGGGTGCTGCGCAAGGCGACGTGGCAGGTTGCCGGCACGATGCGCAGCGGCAACCCGGCGCAAGGCAAACACTGGCCAACACGAATGCTAACGTTCCCAGCGAATAGGGCGTCATCAACGCCTCCGCGCGTCACGATTGGGCGGAATCTGTGCGCTGGCGGGTTAGCAATCGACAGCCGGCGACGGTATCGCCGAAATAAAGCATCGAACCCGGAGGACACGTGCCTTGAGCATTGCAGGGCGATTCGATAAAGCCGATAACGCCCGCAAGGTTTACCGGCCGCGGGAGCTGCCAGCGTAGTTCTTCCCTCGAATCGAGACCGCGAAGCTGTCGAAGTCGCTGACATTAAAGTCTGGCGGCGCGGCGGTTTCAGGCCGGTTTCTGGCATCCAGACACGGGGTCGCTTTTTCGCCGCTCGACTTGCCGCGGAAGCCGGCTGTTGCCTAAGATTCATTGAACTTTGCCGGCGCAAGTGCCGTAGAGTGCAACTGCCATGCAGCGAAAAAAATCCATCTGCCGAACCGTTTTGGTCTGCCTGCTCGCACTGAGCTTGGGGACCGTGGGGTTCTGCGCCCGCCCCATGTCCGCGGTTGTCGGCCAGGACTGCTGCAAAGCGGCCGCCACCGAAACCAAGGTCGGGCGGTGCTGCTGCCCGAACTGCGACGGGCGTTGCGGTGGTGCCTGCTGTGCCAAGAACGGCTCGAAACCGAGTCCGTCGCCGGCCCCCAGCCGCAGCGGCAAGGATCACCAGAATTCCGTGATGGTGGCCGTCGAGGTAGGCAGTCTGGCCGGCGGCAACCATCCAGCTGGCGGGCGGAATTGCCACGGCTCTTCTTCGGACGGTGCACGAGCCATCCTTTCGTTGCAATCGCAACATGTGCGGATTCAAACCTGATCCGCGGCGAGCGCCCGCATTGCGCGCTCGTTTTCTCTAAATCGGCCGCCTCGGTCTAGCCTCAGTGCGCGTTTACGCGCATCGCACAGGGGACTGAGCACACGGCGGAGCTCGTTCCGATCGTCGAAAGTCGGGGTCCGCGTTGGGCCAGACTTCTTCCATAAGACATTCCATGAAAGTTGTCGCCATGAAAAGGCAAGACCCCGAACCTAATGAGTTCGATACCGGGGACGAAGGCGGTCTGCGCGCGCCGCCGGAGCTGCGCGGCTGGAAGAAGGCCTGGTGGTGGTTCGATTTCATCATCCTGGTCAAATTGGCCCGGCTGCGGTTCATCGCCGTGCTGGCGGTGATCGGGCTGGTGATCACCGAGTGGGATCTGCTGGCCGCCTATTATGACAAATGGACGCGACCGGCGGGCGCCGAGGCGGGGCCGAGCGGCGACGTGGAATGGTTCTGCCCGATGCACCCGTCGGTCATCCGCGACAATCCGCGCGATAAATGCCCGATCTGCTTCATGCCGCTGTCGAAGCGCAAGAAAGGGGATAAGCACGAAGAAGCGCTGCCGGCGGGGGTGGTCAACCGCGTACAGCTTTCTCCCTATCGCGTCGTGCTGGCCGGGGTGCAAACGTCGAAGGTCGATTACCAGCCGTTGACGAAGGAGATCAACGCCGTCGGCTATGTCGAGTTCAACGAACGAGGCCAGAAGACGGTGGCTGCCCGCATCGCCGGGCGCATCGATAAGTTGTTCGTCAACGAAACCGGCCAGATGGTCGACGAAGGGGATCCGCTGGCTTCGCTCTACAGCCCCGATCTGGTCGTGACCGTCGACAATCTACTCGACGCGAAGCGATCGAAGAACGAGCGCAATTTGGAAAGCGCCCGGCGACGGCTCGAACTTCTAGGGATCGACGAGAAGCAGATCGACGAACTGCTGGAGAGCGAAAAAGCCAACACGCATCTCGTCATTCGTTCCCCGATCACCGGCCACGTGATCAAGAAGAATATCCGCGAAGGACAGTATGTCGAGCAGGGAATGGCACTTTACGAAATCGCCGATCTGTCGACCGTGTGGATCCAGGCCCAGGTCTACGAAGACGATTTGGAATTCCTGCCGGCCGACCAGTCGCACAAGCAAATGGCAAGTGTGGAGGATCGGCTCCCGGTGGTTGCCACGACGCGGGCGTTCGCCGACGAGCCGTTCTACGGCACGCTGGCCTTCGTCTATCCGCACGTGGACGAGGCGACCCGAACCGTCTCGGTTCGCTTCGAACTGAACAATCCTGGGCACAAGCTGCGGCCGGGCAGCACGGCCACGGTCGCGATCAAGGTGCCACCGCAGAAACTTCCCATGTTCGCCCGGCTGGCCGAAGCTGGCGGCGAGCCCGCCCAGATGCTGGAAGAAGGGCGTGTGCTGGCGGTACCGGAGACGTCGGTGATCGACACCGGCAGCCAAACCATCGTGTATCGTGAAACCACCCCGGGCGTTTTCGAAGGAGTGCGGGTGAAGCTGGGACCGCGCATGTCCGGCCCGCACGACGCGACCTGGTATCCGGTCCTCTCTGGCCTAAGCGCCGGCGAGGAAGTCGTGACCTCTGGGTCATTCCTGGTCGATGCCGAAACGAGGCTCAATCCGGCAGCCGGTTCGATCTACTTTGGCGGCAGCGGCGGGTCGAAGTCGGGCTCGTCGGTCACCAATGTGCGTCCCTCGACTCCCGAGGACGAAGATGAGAAGCAATCTGCCGTGCTGGCTGGGCTGCCCGAAGCGGATCGCAAACTGGTCGAGGCGCAGAGATTCTGTCCGATTTTGACCGACAACCGACTTGGTTCGATGGGCCAGCCCGTCAAGGTAATGATCTCCGGCGAGCCGGTTTTCCTGTGCTGCGCCGGCTGCAAGAAGCAAGCCCTGGATCACCCCGACCAGACGCTGGCGAAGGTCGCCGAGCTCAAGGCGAATCGGCCCACCGCCGCTGAGCGAAAGAACTCGGCTAGAGCTGAAGAGAAGCCGGGACTCGAGGGCAAAGAGAAGAAGATCGCGGCCGCCTTGGCCAAGCTTTCGGACGCGGACCGCAAAATTGCGGAAGAGCAGCGGTTTTGCGCGGTGCTGCCCACCAGCCGGCTCGGCTCGATGGGCACTCCGATCAAAGTGATGGTCGATGGCCAGCCGGTATTTGTCTGCTGTGGAGGCTGCCGCGAAGAGGCCCTTTCCGATCCCAAGGCCACGTTGGCCGCTGTCGAAGCACTGAAAAAAGCCAACGCCGCGAAATAGCCGCAGCGTCGATTGAGGACGTGGACCATGATCGAAAAAATCATCGAGCATTCGATTCGCAATCGGTTTTTGGTGCTGGTCGTGACGGCGGCGCTGACCGTGGCTGGCATCTTCGCAATGCTGAACACGCCGATCGATGCGATTCCCGATCTCAGCGAAAACCAAGTCATCGTCTTCACCGACTGGATGGGACGCAGTCCGCGCGAAATCGAGGACCAAATCACCTATCCGCTTTCGCGGAAGTTGCAGGGCCTGGCCGGAGTGCGGGCGGTGCGATCGAGCAGCGAATTCAATTTCTCGATGATCACGATCATCTTCGAGGACGACATCGACTTCTATTTCGCCCGCCAACGCGTGACCGAGAAGCTGGCGCAGGCCAACACGTTCTTGCCGGCGGGCGTCGTTCCTTACCTTGCCCCCGACGCCACGGCATTGGGACAGATTTTCTGGTATACGGTCGAGCCCAGCGCGGAAAACAAGATCGATCCCGAGCGGCTGTGGGCGCTGAACAAGTTCTACATTGCGCCTCAGCTCAACGCGGCCGCCGGTGTGGCCGACGTGGCAATCGTGGGCGGGCTGCCGCTGGAGTATCAGATCGACGTGCGTCCCGAGGCACTCCGCGCCTATGGGATCACGCTAGGCGATCTTTACGCGGCGGTGGCCAAGAGCAACATGCCCGCCGGCGGCGGAGTGATTCAAAAGAACAACGCCGAGTACATCGTTCGCGGCGTCGGGTGGCTGAAGGGCAAGGAGGACATCGAAGACACGGTGATCAAGGAAGTGAGCGGGACGCCGATTTACTTGAAGACCGTGGCCAACGTTTCGCTCGGCACGCAGTTTCGCCGCAGCGTGTACGAAAAGAACGGTAACGAAGTGACCGGCGGGGCGGTGCTGATGCGGCATGGCGAAAACCCACTGGCCGTGACTCGGCGGATTAAGGACCGCATCGGCGAACTGCAAGCCGGCTTGCCGGCCGGCGTCCACATCGTGCCTGCCTACGACCGCACGCGGCTGATCACCGGCGCGATCCACACGCTGACGGGCGTGATGGAACACGAGATGATCATCGCCTCGATGGCGATTCTGTTGATTTTGGTGCACGTCCGCAGCGTGTTCGTCATCTGCATCACTTTGCCGCTGGCGGTGCTGTTCTCGTTTTTGCTGATGTGGGTTTTGCGGCAACTGGGAATTCTTGACATTCAGGCCAATATCATGTCGCTGGCCGGCATCACGATTTCGATCGGCATCCTGGTCGACCAGGCGATCGTGATGACGGAAAACGCGACCCATCACTTGAAAGAACACTTTGGCGACCGGAAGGTGGTCGGCGATACGCGCGAATTGGTGATCGAGCCGTGCCGGACGGTCGGCCGGCCGATTTTCTTCTCGGTGCTGATCATGCTGCTCTCGTTCGTGCCAGTATTCATGCTCAGCGGTCGCGAAGGAAAGTTGTTCCATCCGCTGGCCTTCACCAAAAGCTTTGCCATGATCGGCGTGGCCCTGATTTCGATCACAGTCGTGCCGGCGCTCATTCCCACGTTCATTCGTGGCCGCCTGCGGAGCGAGGAAGAAAACCCGATCGTCCGCAGCTTCATCCACATCTATAAACCGTTGCTCACCTGGGCCTTGCCCCGGCGGAACCTGGTGATGTGGGCGTTCGCCGTGCTGCTGGTGATGGCGGCCGGCATGTTCCCGCTGCAGGCCATCGTCGGGCTGGGTGCCAGCGAAATCGCTTGGAAAGGCGCGTTTCTCACGGTCTTCGCGCTGGTTACCGGCCTGACGGTAATCTGCACGCGCGGGCTGAAGTGGCAGGCGCTGTCGCTGGCGTCGCTGATTTGGATCGGTTTGTGGGCGTACCGGTTTAGCAAGATCGGCGTGGCCTTCATGCCCGCGCTTGACGAAGGGACAACGCTCGATATGCCGATCACGGTGCCGCGGGCCAGCGTCACGCAGTCGGCGGACGACTTGAAAGCCCGCGACGCACTGTTGCGGGGATTCCCGGAGGTCGAATCGGTGGTTGGCAAGGCAGGCCGGGCGGATACGCCGACCGATCCGGCCCCGCTCGACATGGTCGAAACGTTCGTGAATTTCCGACCGAAGGACTTGTGGCCGAAGCGGGTGCTCAAGTTTGCTGACGCGGAACGCCTTGCCGGCGAGGTGCTGCAGGCGTTCTT
>DATJTR010000689.1:0-11417 GCA_035503215.1 Pirellulales bacterium | reverse complement strand
TACGGCCTGAACTTCTGGCAGTGGGCCTACACGCTCGGTCGCCAGCCACTCAAGCGGCCACTGCCGGCCGAGCGCGATGTGCTGGTAGTCAAGCATTTGGGCGAAGCGGCGGCCCGGCTCCCTTCGACCCGCGTGGGAGAGCGGCCCCGGCATCGGCTGGAAACGCTGCTGGAAACCGCTCGCCGCAAAGTGCAGCTCCAGCTGCGGGCGCAGTTTCGCACTCAGATCGAGACAGTGCTCGATCAGGCCGGGCTGGTGCCGCAAAACTTGCCCGAGCGGGTCGGCCGGCAAAAGCTGGTCGACGAACTGGTCGACCGGATCGTGAAACGGGGCTTTTTGGCGATGGGCGATTTGCGCGACGCGCTGTCGCGGAACAACCTGAAATTGCCCGACGTCGACACGGTCGGCTTCGATCGCTGGGTGGCGGGGGACCAACTGCTGGAAATCGATCGCCTGCTGGCCGACGAGCTGGTGGGCGTGTATCGCCGCGGCGAAGTTTACATGCGGCTGCCGCAGCGGCTCAGCTCGCTGGCGTTCGGGACGCCGCTGGGGCGATTCTTGACCCGCTTCGTGGCGATCCCGTTTGGCGGGGCGTATCTGGCGCTGGAAGGGCTCTATCACCTGGTGCATTTGCTCTTGTGGCTGTTCGGACTCTCGGCCGCCAAGGCGGCGGAGGAGCAAGCGGGCGACAACCGTTTTGGCTCGCTCAAGTTTTGGATGACGGTGGCGGCGCTGGGCTTGTTCTTGGAGATGCTGCTGCACAACCCCGCGTTTCGCAAAGCCTGCCTGGAGGTGATTTGGGGAATCGGCCGGGCCGGCCGGCGGCTGGTGGTCGATTGGCCGGCGCAGATGCTGCACTTGCCGTGGGTGCGAGCGATTCTGGCCAGCGCGGTTTACCGCCTGGCGGTGCGGTGGCTAATCAAGCCAGCAGTTTTTTCGGCCGGGCTGGCCGTGCTGGTGTGGCTGGGAAGTGGCTGGGTGGTGTCGCCGCCGTGGGCCGCGGGCATGTTCGCGGCGGTTTCGCTGTTGGTCAATTCGCGACTGGGGCGCGACGTCGACGAGCTGTTGACCGATTGGCTCGTGCAGACCTGGTATCACATTCGCATTCATGTCCTTTCGGCCCTGTTCCGCTTCATCGTCGATGTGTTCCAGCGGCTCTTGGAGACGATCGAGCGGCTGTTGTACACGGTCGACGAATGGCTGCGATTCAAGGCCGGCGAGCGGCCGGTCACGACCGTGTGCAAGGTGATTCTGACGCCCGTGTGGCGCGTGCTCTCCTATGTGATCCGCATTTTCGTGAATCTCCTGATCGAGCCGCAGATCAATCCGATCAAGCACTTTCCGGTGGTGACGGTGTCGCACAAGTGCATCCTGCCCTTTTTGCCGCTGCTGACCAAAATCCTTTCCGCCCCGCTGGGGCCGGTGTGGGCCAACGCCATCGCCGCGCCGACGATCTTTTTGCTGCCGGGCGTGTTTGGTTTTCTGGCTTGGGAGCTGAAGGAGAATTGGCGGCTGTATGCGGCGAACCGCCCGCGCGATCTGAAACCGCTGTCGATCGGGCATCATGGCGAAACGATCACCGAGCTGTTGCGCCCCGGGTTTCGCAGCGGCACGCTGCCCAAGCTCTATGCCCGGCTGCGGAAGTCGACGCGGCGGGGATTCGCCAGCGGCCGCGGCCGCAGTAGCGCCCGGCAGTCGAAGCAACTGGCCGACGTCGAGGAACACGTGCGGCGGTTCGTGCAGCGCGACTTCATCATGCTGCTTTCCGCCAGCCGGCTGTGGCACGGCGATCCTTTGGTGTGCGGCGAGATTCAGTTGGGAACCAACCGCATTCTGATCGAGCTCTACGCCCCCGAGATCGAGGGGCCGAGCGTCTGGCTGTCGCTGGAAGATCAGGCCGGCTGGCTGGCGGCCGGCGTCGACCGCCGCGGCTGGCTCGATCAACTTTCGCCGGCCCAGCGCGGCACGCTGGCCAACGCCCTGGCCGGTTTTTACAAACTGGCCGGCGTCGATCTGGTGCGCGAGCAGCTCGACGAGCGGCTGCGGCCGGGTGCGGAGAGCTACGCGATCGAGAGCCGCGGACTGGTCGTTTCCGGATCGCACCGAGCGGACGAAGTCGTCTACACCGTGGCCGATTGGCCGCCGGCCCGCACGGCCGGTCCGCCGTGGCCGCAGGAGACGCGCTATCCGAGCCGGCAAGATTTGATTTTTTCGGCCCGGCCGATCGCCTGGAACGACTGGGTGGCCGCCTGGCAGCGCGACCAGGCCGCGGGCATCCTGCAGCCGGTGCCGCTGACCGACGCCCGGCTGTTGCCGGGAGCGGAGTGAAATGGAAGGCCACGCATCATGGCGAAACTGGATGCGGGGCGAGCACGTTGTGCCGGCGCAGGACCCCTTCGACTTCGTCCAGTCCGGCCGCGCTTTCGACAAGCTTTCCGCCAGCGATGACGCCGACGACCGGGGTTTCATAGACAGGCGGGAGGCCAGGGATGAATTTTTGGAAATCACTCGCTTGCTGGCAATCGAGCACGTCGAACACGGCCACGTCCGCTGCCCGGCCGTTGTCGCCGCCGAGAGTCGCATCAACCTCGTCGAGCAATCCAAGTTCGCGCGGGGAGTAGCTGGCTACGCCGAGAATGAGATGAACGCCGGCGCTTGGCACCGGCACAGTCGGCGAGCGCAGCGATAAGCGACTTTGTCCGACCTGGGCCGGGAACCGCTGCCGAGCCTGCCGCTGGGCTTCGACCGGGTCGTCGCCGCTACGCACTGTCAGGATGTCGGCGAATCGCGTCATCTCGGGTTGTCGCGCCGCCTACTTCTTCAACCCGTCCGGCACGCCTTGGGGAAACTCTTTTTCGATGGCGACCTTGATTCGCTCTTCGCGGTGGCCGGGATCGGGATGGGTGCTGAAGAACTCGGGCGGGGCGCCCCCTTGGCTCGCTTCGCGGAGGATTTCCATCACGTCGAGCATCGAGTGGGGATCGTAGCCGGCCTGGGACATGAAATGGACGCCGAGCCGGTCGGCTTCCAGCTCGTCGTTGCGGCCGAACTTCAAGGTGATGAGCTGTTCGATCGCCTGGGCGAGCATGACGTTGCGGCTGGTGCTCGGGTTGTTGGGGTCGTAGGTGGCGATCACCGCGGCGCCGCCGATGCCTTGGGTGAGCCGCTCTTTGGCCAGGTGCTGGGCGCCGTGCCGGTCGACGACGTGGCCGATCTCGTGCCCCAGCACGCCTGCCAGTTGGCCGGGTGTTTTCAGGCGACGGAGCAACCCGTCGGTGATGAAGATTTGTCCGCCGGGCAGTGCGAAGGCGTTGATCGTTTGATTGTCGGCCAGCACGTGAAACTGGAATTCGTACGGCGACTTGCCGGCATCGCTGTTTTCGATGATCTGCCGGCCCACCGAATCGACCTCCTCGTTCCGCCGCGGATCGCCGTCGATGCCGCCGTATTGATCGGCCATGGGCTTAGCCGATTGCTGCCCCAGGGCGATCTCGTCTTGGGCCGTCATGCCGCCGACGTGCTGATTCTTGTGCGTGATGGGGTTGTATTCGCTGTGGCCGAAATACGAAATCAGCGAAATGATGATGATCACGGCGGCCACGAGCAGCCGCCCCATGATGGCGGAACTGCCACGATCCTCGTCCGTCGACATGGTTTGCTTTCTCCAGCGCGATTCCCAGCCCGGAAAACAGACCGGGCGTCACGCCTGCATGGTAGTGCCGGCCGGAAAAAGTGGCAACTGGCCGGGGCGAGCGCCTACCGGGAACGGCGACCAGGTCGCGAAAACGCCTGCAGATCAAATCGGCCGCGAAAGCGAATCGCGGCGGACTCGCAGGGTGGCACGCCCAGCATGGGCGTGATCAGATTCGATCTGATGCCCGACCGACGCTCAGCGGCCTTTCGCGGGCGGAGCGCTCGGGCCGGCCGCCGGCGAAGCGCCAGTCGGAGCGCCGGCAAAACGAGGTGCGGGGACCGACGAATTGGCCGCCGGCTCGGGCACGTCGACCCGCAGGCGGCGCGGATCGGCTTCGAGCGGCGGATCCGACGGCATCGGCTGCACGACCGGCGGCGCTTCGAGCACCGGGGGCGCGAACATCTCGAGGCACTTCTGCGCCTCAACGCTGCGCGGCTCGATGGCCAGCCACTCGTGCAGAATCGGCAACGCGGCATCGCGCTGGCCGCTGCCGATGAGCGCGGCCGCCAGCCAGCGCAGGCAAATCACGTCGCGGCAACCGGCGAAGTGGGCCGCTTGCAAATAGGCCAGGGCCGGCACCCAGTTCCGCGCGGCGGCCAGGCAGGCGCCGCGGATCGCGCCGCGGAGCGCTTCGCGATGGGGCGTTTCGGCGGGCAAATGGTCGAGTTGCGCGAGCGCTTCTTTGCGCTGGTCGCGGCGGATGTAAACGTCGAGCAGGTGCCGGCGGACGCGCTGGGCATTGTCGTTTCGCGCGAGCGCCTCTTCCAGCACGCGGCAGGCCGCGTCGTCGTTGGCCCGCAGTTGATAGGTCAGGCTCCAGCAGACCGTGGCGATTTCGTGGATGTCGGGCACATGCCAGGTACGCGGCTCGATCTCGCCAAACTGGGCGGCCATGCGATAGGCATGGGCCGACAGGTCGAGCTGATTCTGCGCCTGCATGTACCCTCCCAGGGCGCACAGCAATTGCGCGTCGCGGGGAAAGATTTTGAGGGCTTCGACGCAGACGTTGATCTGCGTTTGCCGGTCGGCCGGATCGTGATTCAGGGCGGTGAGCAAGCCGTAGTAGGCTTCGCGCTGCGAGGTCGACGTGGGGGCGGCGGCGCGGATCGCCTGGCGAAATGCCGCGGCGGCGGCGGTGTGATTGCCCAAGCCGGTGAGGGCCTCGCCTTGAGTCACCAGCAGGCACGGTTTCGGACCGCGCTCGGCCACGTCGAGCTTTACCAGAGTAAGATTGCGGCGGGCGCGGTGCACCTTGGTCGCCGATTCGTTCTCGCGCGGACCGCGATGAATGCGCCAGGGGAGGCCGTCGAGCGTCAATCCGCACGCTTCGGGCTGCGGTTCGAGCCGCTCACACACCCGGCCGACATATCGCCAGCGGACGGTGTGGGGAACCAAGCGGACGCGAGCGACCTGCTCGCCCGCGATGTTGCCGGGCGCGGGAGGAACGGTGATGGCCAGCAGATAGACTTTTTGCGGATCGGCCTTGTCGTGGACGAATTTCTTCAGCTCGGCGGCGGCCGACGGAGCCATTTGTTCGCCGGCGTCGAGCCACAAGATCCACTCGCCCCGGGCGTGATCGAGGGCCACGTTGCGGGCCTTGGCGAAACTGTCGTCCCAAGCGCGGGAGATGACGCGGGCGCCGCAGGCCTTGGCCACCTCGGCCGTGCGATCCCCCGAGCTGCTATCGACGACCAGGATTTCGTCGGCCAGCATGCGAGCGGTGGCCAACGTGCCGGGAAGCAACGTTTGCGCATTGCGCGCGATGATGGCCACGGTCAGCCGGCAAGTAGAGATTGCGCTCATAGCTTCACCCGGGGGTTTTCGTGTGACAATGCAGACTTCCGCCGTGGAGGCAGTTGGTCCGCGAACCAACGTCCAATTCGCACGAGCGTTTTTCGTTTGACGGGACGACGGCTCGGCCGTGGAGGCAGAGGGCGTCGGGGCGGGGAGTGTAGCGAGAAGCGGCGAATGCCAAAAGGGCGGTTTTTCGGGGGGCCTGCCCGTTAGCCTCACCCCCCGCCGCTGCGCTCGCCAGCATCCAAATATGCCGCTCATGCTGCGACTTACGCGCGGCCGGTCGGTCTTTGTTCCAAACCATGGATGCGGGTATCATGAAGGCGCTGCGGGGACAAATTTTGCGCGCCGCCAATCCTGCGCGAACAGGAAGGCACGCCGCGCATCGGCTTGAATTGCACCCGGCTTGACCGTTTCCTTTTCATTGAATGAGTGATCGAACGAGCGATGAGCAAGTTGCCCTCCATGACGAGCACCGCGCCCAAGCCGACAAAAGCCACGGCTGGCGAGTTTCGCACCGAACACGATTCGATGGGAGAAGTTCGCGTGCCGGCCATGGCCTATTACGGCGCGCAGACGCAACGAGCCGTCGATAATTTTCCGATCTCGGGCTGGCCGCTGCGTCCCGAGCTGATTCATGCCCTGGGCCGCGTGAAGTTCGCCGCCGCCACGGCCAATCGCGAGCTAGGCAAGCTGACCGGCACGGGCAAGAACCCGCTCCAGGAAAAAGAAGTCGATGCGCTCTTGGCGGCCTGCCGCGAAGTGGCCGAAGGACGCTGGGACGCCGAGTTCCCGATCGACGTGTTTCAAACCGGCTCGGGCACGTCGAGCAACATGAATGCCAACGAGGTGATCAGCAATCGGGCGATCGAGCTCGTGGGAGGGGACCGCTTCAACGAAGAGAAGCGGATCCATCCGAACGATCACGTGAACATGGGGCAGAGCACGAACGACATGTTTCCCACGGCAATCCACGTGGCCGTGGGGACGAGCATCGATGGCGATCTGATTCCTGCCTTGGTGCTGTTGGCCGAAACGCTGGAGCGCAAGGCCCGCGATTGGGACAAAATCATCAAGATCGGCCGGACCCACCTGGCCGACGCCACGCCGCTGCGGCTGGGGCAGGAAGTGTCGGGCTTCGCGCGGCAAATTCGGCTGAGCGTCGAGCGGGCCAAGCAGGCCCGCGATGCCGTGCTGGAATTGCCGGCCGGTGGCACGGCAGTGGGAACGGGGATCAACACGCATCCCAAGTTTGGCGCCAGCGTGGCCCGCGTGCTGGCCAAGGAGACCGGAGTGGCGTTCGTCGAGGCGGCGAATCACTTCGAGGCCAACGCCCAGCGCGACGGGCTGGTCGACTGCCACGGCGGTTTACGCACGATTGCCACCACGCTGTTCGGCGTGGCCAACAACATTCGCTGGCTGGGCTCGGGCCCGCGCTGCGGCTTCTACGAAGTGCAGCTTCCCGACCGGCAGCCGGGCAGCTCGATCATGCCGGGCAAGGTCAACCCGGTGATGTGCGAGAGCATGATGCAGGTGTGTGCCCGCGTGCTGGGAAACGATCAGACGATCACGGTCAGCGGCGCGGCGGGGGGACAATTCCAATTGAACATCATGATGCCGGTGATGGGCAACACGGTGCTGGAGAGCGTGGCCCTGCTGGCCAGCAGTTGCCGGGCGTTCGTCGAATTTTGCGCCGCCGAGATGGAGGCCAACGCCGACGTGTGCCAGGCCTCGGTCGAAAAAAGTCTGTCGATGGTGACCAGTCTGAATCCGTTGGTCGGATACGAAAAGGCGGCCAAGCTGGCCAAAGAGGCGTTTCGCAGCGGCAAGACCATTCGCGAGTTGTGCCAAGAGGAAAAGATTCTGCCCAACGACGTACTGAAAAAAGCGCTCGATCCCTGGCGCATGACCGAGCCCCAAGCCTGAGGCTTGGGGGCCGTAAGAACGCCATCCAGCGAGCGTTGCCCACAGGGCAAAAGCGAGCGGCGTGAGACCCGATAGACCCGCTTCGCGGGTACCCCGAGGGGCCGAGCGCAACAACGACAAACCAGCGAGCGTTGCCCACAGGGCAAAAGCGAGCGGCGTGAGGCCTCGCGGAGCGAGGGCCGAGCGCAACAATACTGCGAGCGCAATGACAACTGACTGAACATGGAGGTTCACAGCCATGGGGTTTGCAAACGCGGGCTGGAAACCGTGCGTGCTGCTGGCGGCCGGCTGGCTGGCCGCCGGAGTGGCGAGCCCGGCCACGGCCGACTCGGACGCCGCGCCGAGCGATCGTCGTAATACCACGGCCGGATATACCGAGCCGGTCGCGGCCCAGCGGCCAAAGGTGGCGCAGGTTCAATACACGCGCCAGGACGGGTCGAACCAGGCGGCCCCGGTCTACCCGCAGCAAGGGCCCTCGATCCCGCGCCAACTTCCCCCCGCCAAGCGCCGCATCGGCGCCTCGGGTCCCGCTCAGGGGAGTAGTGCGGGCGGTTCGAGCGTGTTGAGCGCATTCGCCAAAACCAAAACGGCCAGCAGCGAGGACGACTTCAGCGAAGTGATCGAGCTGTGCCGCAGCGGCCTGGAAAAAGGACTCGACGCTTCGATGACCGTGTACGCCCGGCGGCTGATGGGCTGGGCACACAATCGCCGCGGCGAGGTGCTGTCGGACCAGGACAAGCAGGAAGCGGCGCTGGCCGATTTCGAGGCCGCCTGTTCGCTGGACGACGCGAAATGGAAATACGTTCACAACCGCGGCGTCAGCCATGCCATGTTGGGGCAGTACACCAAGGCGATCGCCGATTTCAATCAAACGCTGAAGATGAACCCCAACTACAGCAACGCCTACTTCAATCGCGGCGAGCTGCGGTATGAAGAGAACGATTTCGTGGGGGCGATCGCCGATTACACGCAGGCCATCAAGATCGACCCGCGCGACGCCAGCGCCTTTAACAGCCGCGGCCATGCCCACTATCGCCTGCATGAGTTCCGCGAAGCCCTGGCCGACTATCACCAGGCCGTGCGGTTGGATCCGAACAACGCGGCCGCCTACACCAACCGGGGCGACATGTATGCCGACTTCGGCCGTTGGGCCAACGCCACCAGCGATTACCGCATGGCGATGAAGCTCAATCCGCATCTCGGCCGGGCCTATCAAAGTGCCGCCTGGCTGCTGGCCACGTGTCCCGAGGACGCCTTCCGCAGCAAGAACGGGGCGCTGTTGGCCGCCCGCAAGGCGATCGAGCTGGACGGCGAGGCGGACTACCGCTATCTGGAAACCTTGGCCGCGGCCGAGGCGAGCGCCGGCTACTTCAGCGACGCGGTCGATACGCAGGCCGGTGCGGTGGCCGTCGCGCCCGACGACTATCGCGGGCAGGTCGAACACCGCTTGGAGCTTTACCGACGCAAGAGTGCCTATCGCGAGGCTCCGCGCAACCCAACGCAAACAATGGCCAGCCGGCCCAACCGCCGTCCGACGCAAAGCCCGGGGCGGCAGTGAGGCGAGGCGTGGCGTATCGTTGTCTGGCGACTGACTACGACGGCACGCTGGCCGAAAGCGGCCGTGTTTCGCCGGCCACCAGCACGGCCATCGAGCGTCTGGCCCGCGGCGGCTTCAAAACCGTGATGGTCACCGGCCGCCTGCTCTCCGACATTCACCGCGTGTTTCCCGAAGTCGCTCGGTTCGATCGCATCGTGGCGGAAAACGGCGCCGTCGTGGCCGATCCACGCTCGGGCCAATCGCGCGTGATCAGTCCGCCACGTCCTCCCGAACTGGTCGGCCTCTTGCGCGAGCGCGGCATTCACGGCATGGAAATTGGCGAGGTGATTGTCGGCACGTATGTCGAACACGAGGCGATCGTCCGCGAAGTTATCGCGAAAATCGGCGCGCCGCTCGACATCATCCTGAACAAGCATTCGCTGATGATTCTGCCTTGCGGCATCGACAAGGCGACTGGGCTCACCGCGGCATTGGCCGAAATCGGCATTCCGCCCGCCGAGACCGTGGCCGTGGGAGACGCCGAAAACGACGCTCCGCTGTTGGCCGCCTGCGGATTCCGCGTGGCCGTGGCCAACGCCCTGCCCGGCCTGAAGGCCGAGGCCGACTGGGTAACCCGCGGCGAGGCAGGGCAAGGCATTGTCGAACTCGTCGAGCGATTGCTGGCCGAGGGCTGAGGCGTGGAGTGGTCCGGCGGTGCGGTCGGCGCTTATCCGGACCCGCACTCCGCGAGCAATCTGTCGATCGTGCCCATCAACTCGCCGAGGCCAGACATCGACGCGCTGTCGATCTTTGCACATTTTTTCGCGAGCGCGCGGAGCGCACGCTTAGCGAGTTGCATTTCTCCCCGCTCGATCAGATACCGACAGTAGGGCAGCCGGACCAGGCATTCCTGAATCAAATCGGTGAAGCCGAGGCGAACCACGATGCGCAAGTATCGCTCGCAACGGGCGATTGGTACTTTCTTTAGAACCGCCGTCATCAGCACCCGCTCGGCGACGCATTTCCAGCATGAAGTCGGCATTCGCGCTGGCGAGGTCCTGCGCCCCCGAGGCGTAGGCGCGCTCAAGTTCTCGAAATGTCTTCTCCTTTGCGCGGGAGAAGATCCGATCCAACTCGACGCCGAACCCGATTCCAGCTGCGCCGAACACACGATCGTCGACTCTCGTCATTTGTACCCCCCGCCGCCTTCGGTCTTGAGCCGCGGAACTACGCGACTCATTTTGCAGTCTTGTAATTCCGGTAGTCGCACGGCACCGAGGGTCGGCCGCCTCGCAGTGACGAAGTGCGCCACCCGCCGCGCTCAAGGCGCAGCTGCGGGGGCACCGCTCGATTCCCTACGTCGAGTTGGAGAGCTAGGTGCGCGGCGTCGGCCTACGAGGGGGGCAACGACCAGAGACGTTCGCCCTCCGGGTTAAACGCAATGATCTCGACCTTGCCGTCTGGGTTAACGGTGAGAAGCATCTGGAGCGTCCCATCGTGACGCGCGAGCGAAATTCCCGTGGCGCCCTCCGGGGACAAGCCAAGCGACACAATGGCATTTCCGTCTGACCGCAAAAGCGAGACGGAGGGGCGATCCTTGTACACTCCGATCGTGATCCGAGGAAGTTCGTCTTCGCCCAACAAGTCGAGCGTGACGTCGCCACCCATCGCGTGAAGCAGCGCACGTGGCCGGCCTTGTCGGTCTAATACCCGAAACACCTCGGCGTCCACAGTGTCGTAATTGCGTATGTCGCTCACTGGCTCCTCAAAATCATGGGAGTAGGATACAAAGCCCGCGTGCCCCAAGAATACCGCACGCGACCGCGTCGCCCGGCCCTGGGGCGGGGCTGTCACACATGGCTACTGCGAACGCTGCGCACACGCAAAGGGTGTCGACGGCACCCAAAACGACGCAATTCGGGGCAGGGGGCGACGCCTTGCAATCGCGCCAGTACGTGGCGGGCGTCCAGCCGAGTGTGCCGCCGGCAGGACAATCGCACTCGTACTTGCAGTACCATTTCCGAGTTCGCACGTGCCGCTGACGCTCGGTGACTTCGCAGGTCGCAGGATAGGTATAGTACAAACCGCTTGGATCAACCGCATTACGCGGGTCGTTCCCGCAGTAGTCGTACAAATTGCCCTGCAGGACTCTATTTGCCACATGGCGGTGGCTGTACATCAATTCCGGTCCGCTCGACGGCGGTGCGAGGACTGCCTCCATGCCTGGCCCAAAGTTGGCGTACATCGGTTGTCTCCATTGGAACAATTTAACAGAACTACGGACGAGTGGCACCTATTGGCAGTTTGGGAGGCGCCGGCCCTGGTGGTAGGGCGAGCACGTGCACTGTGGGCATACGCGACCCGGGCCGCCCGAGCGATAGTGGCGCGCAAAGCCGTTGGATGACTGAGGTGGACCCCAACTGTTGGACAGTTTTGGGGCTTGGATAAGGTGTAGCGTCACTGGGC
>DATJTR010000688.1:0-4798 GCA_035503215.1 Pirellulales bacterium | reverse complement strand
AAGCGGCCTATGCCGGCCAATGCGGTCAACGACAGAGCCCGCCGATAATAGGCGTCGGCCTGCCGTCCTGCGATCTCGCGCTTCAACGGTGCGCTGGCCGTCACGGTGGGCAGGCAAAGCAGCTCGCTGCGGCCAAGCGATTCGCCGAGCCGGCCGAAGATTGCTTCGCGCTCGAGCGCCGCGCCCCGCACGCGGCCACGATCGAGCGCACCGGCCAGCTCGAAAGTGTTGGCAGTCACCGGACCGAATTCCGGCCTTGCCGCCGCGATCCAGGCTCCCAACGAGCTGGTGATTTCGGCCCATTGCAGCGTGCAAAACGTTTCATAAAGCGTGGTGAAATCGGCGCCGCACAGCGCGGATAGCGATGTCCTCCGCACCGCAGCGCCATAACGACTCCGCAAACGGTCGATCGGCGCCGCCAGGGCCGCGCGAATCTCGGAGTCGACCAGGTCAAATGCTTCGTCGATGAGATGAATGGCCGTCGGCCGTGCTCCCACGAGTGGCGCGCCCGACACCAGCACCGCCCCGACTCGCTCCAAGATCGCCGCGCTGGCCGCCAACACGCCCACCGTGTCGAACGACGGAGCGAACGGCATGACTCCGGCCACGGAGATTCGTCCGTGCGATGGCCGCAATCCCCAGATTCCGCAATTGCTCGCCGGCACGCGCACCGAGCCCCCCGTGTCGGTACCGAGCGCGAAATCGACGAGCCCACAAGCCACCGCCGAAGCCGACCCGCTCGACGAACCTCCCGGCACTCGGCCGGGTGCGGCGGGATTGAGCGGGGTGCCGTAAAAATGATTCTCGCCGACCAGGCTGAACGCCAGCTCGTCGGTCACGGTTTTGCCGATTGCTGCCGCGCCGGCCGATAGCAGTTGTTCCACCGCCACGGCATGAACCGTGGCCGGCGGGTGCGTATCGCGCCAGGTCGGATTGCCGCAAGCGGTGACATGGCCGGCCACATCGATCAAATCCTTCACTCCAAAGCGTAGCCCTGCCAGCGGGCCGTCGCCGGTCGCGGAGAGCGAGAAGGTGCTGACGAACGCGCCGCTGGCGTCGATCGAGATCCGCGGCGAGCGACCGGCGTTCGCGGTTTCTGGCAGGGTTGTCATCGGGCAATTGCTTTCAGGCGGGAGCCGTCGGGCCAAGGCAGCGTTAGCGTATCGACGCCAGCACTGCCGCCGAGCCCCATTTTTTTCAAAGAAGATCGCGCGCCGCGAATTCCGATAAACCATCATGGACCGCCCTGCAAACGGGGCGCCCACCAAGCGAGCTAGCACATCAACTTCGGCTCGCCCCGGCGACATTATTCCTTCGCAAACCGCGATACCGGCACGTCGCGGACTGCTGTCGGAATCAGCCAACAGCGTCGCCGGTTGGCCGCCGGCATTTGTTTCAATTTTCCCCTAGCACCTTTCCAGGATGGGAATGCTTTATGGTACGTAGAACGAGAAAGACGTCGCTCGCTCAAAAAGTTGTCGACACCGCGACCCTTGGCATGCCCAGGCCGGTGCAACAAGTGGTGGGGACTCGCTGGGGAGCTCGCATCGCCTTAGGCGCTGCCGCGGCCCTGTTCGTCTCCGGAGTCGTGACGGTGCAGTGGACCGGCTACGCCCCGCACCTGCAATTCAACCAGGAGCGTGCGGCCGAAGTGAAAGAGGAAGTCCGCGAGGCCGTCGTCGAGCAGGCACAAAAGTTGGGAGTCGAAAAAGCCGACCGCAGCGATTCGTCGGGCTTCTTACGCCAGCAGGCGAACTAACGCCCCGCGTGGCGCGATTTGAAAATGCCGCGGCGAGTGCCGGCTAACCGGTGCTCGCCCATTTTTTTGCGCTCGTGGTCGTCCCTTCTCGCCGTTGTCCCGTTCGGCCAGGGCTCGCCCGGCCGCTTGCCAGCCGAGCCGGTTCCATGGAAACTGAGGTGCACTCGCTGTCGGCCGCGGCGCCCTTTTGCGGCGAAGTTGGCTGGCAGCTCGAGAAGTGCGGTTTCGCGCGAGAGGAGACATCCCACGGCAAAGTCGGGCAAGAAGAAAAAAGAAGCTCCCGATCGGGAGCACGACAACGAGCGTTTGATCGCGCAGAACCGCCGGGCACGCCACGAATACGAAGTGCTCGACACCCTGGAGTGCGGCATCGTGCTCGTGGGAAGCGAGGTCAAAAGCCTGCGCGCCGGTACGCTTTCGCTCGACGAGGCCTACGGCCGTGTGAAGGCGGGCGAGGTGTGGCTGATGGGCTGCGACATCGCCGAATATGTCCAGTCGCACCAGTTCAATCACGTCCCCCGCCGACCTCGCAAGCTGCTAATGCACCGCCGCGAGATCAAGAAGTTTGCCGGCCAGGCGTTCGAAAAAGGTTTGACCCTGGTGCCCTTGAAGATGTATTTCAAGGAAGGGCGGGCCAAGGTGCTGTTAGGAATATGCCGCGGGCGCAAACTTTACGACAAACGCGAACATTTGAAGAAGAAGTCGATGAAGCGCGACATCGATCGGGCGATGCGCAACCGCTGAACTCGGGCGGTCGGCCGCTCTCCCTCCGGCGTATTGCCCGGCGCCGGTCCGCCACGAAACGATCTCCCCACGCGCGCCTCCCCGGCGGCTTGACCATGCCGCAAATATCGGCATAATAATCTGTTGCGCTTTATTGCACTCTATGCCTGGCGCCCCGTCCTGCCGGACGATGCCGACAGTCACGCGAGTGTTGCTGGCGAAGGGTTTGCCGCCGGCACGCGGGGTATTGCCGGCGCTTCGGGGGCGCACCCGGGGGGAGACCTCGGGCGCACGCCGTGCGGTGCCGATTCCCACGGGTCACCCGTGCCGCCTCGCGTGGAAACAGAATCGCCTGGCTCTAGTTTTCGTTGTCGGTTGCATGGCACCACTGGTCATTGATATTCGCAGCGCGGAAGACACCCGCGACGTCGTGCACCGTGCCGTTCAGGCGCTGGCCGAGGGGCGTATCGTGGCCTTGCCGACCGAAACCGTCTACGGCCTGGCGGTCAGCGCTCTCGACGAGCGCGCCGTTGACCGCTTGCTGGCCGTGAAGAACCGGCCCGAGGGGCAGCCGCTTACCTTGGCCGTGAAAAGTGCCGACGACGCGCTCGACTACGTGCCCGACCTGAGTTTGCTCGGCCGGCGGTTGGCCCGCCGCTGCTGGCCGGGCCCGGTGACGTTGGTCGTTGACGATCGGCATCCCGACAGTCTCGTCAGCCAACTACCGGCCGTCGTGCGGAAGGCGGTCGCCCCCACGGGCACGGTTGGGCTGCGGGTCCCCGCACATCAAACCGTGATCGACGTGCTGCGGATGATGGTCGGTCCGATCGCCCTGACCAGCGCCAACCGCAGCGGCGAGCCCGATGCCGTCACGGCCGAAGACGTGGTCCGCTCGCTCGGCGACCAGGTCGATCTGGTGATCAACGACGGACGCAGCCGGCTGGGTCAGGCCTCGACGGTGGTGGCGGTCGGCAAGGGGGATCTGAAGGTTTTGCGTGCCGGGGTTGTCTCCGAGCCGACTCTGCGCCGGCTGGCCAGCATGATGATTCTTTTGGTCTGTACCGGCAACACTTGCCGCAGTCCGATGGCCGAGGTCCTCTGCCGGCAAATGCTCGCCGACCGCAAAGGCTGCAAGCCCGCAGAATTGGCCGATCATGGCGTGGTGATCATGTCGGCCGGGATTTCGGCGATGATGGGGGGGCGCCCCACGCCCGAGGCGGTCGAGGTGATGCAGCGGCAAGGCATCTGCCTGTCCGAGCACGAATCGCAGCCGCTGACCGCGCAGCTCGTCCGTCATGCCGACATGATTTGGACCATGACCCGTTCGCATCGCCAGGCCATTGTCTCGCAATGGCCCGACGCGGCGGCCCGCACTCACGTTCTGTCGCGCGACGAGGGAGACATTGCCGATCCGATCGGCGGGCCGGTTGAATACTACGAACGCTGTGCGGCCCAGATCAAAGCTGAGTTGGCCGCTCGGCTGGCCGAACTCGAAATCTGATGGGAAGCATTGAAACGGTCTGGTAAGTTTGCCGGCGCTGTTTGTGGCGCGCGGCCAAATGGGTCTTATTTCGCTCGCGGCTCGCTCTGTTTTTAGCTGACGATCCGGTAACAGTCCCTGCGAGGAGAATCGTCCGATGCGCATTGCCGTGGGAAGCGACCACCGCGGATACCAGATCAAGCTCAAAGTGCTGGAACTGATCCAGCGGCTCGGACACGAAACCGTCGATTGCGGCCCCCCCAGCGAAGCCAGCGTCGACTATCCCGATATCGCCGCCGTCGTGGCCGAAAAGGTCAGTCACGGCGACGTCGATCGCGGCATCTTGATTTGCGGCACCGGCATCGGCATGTGCATCGCCGCCAATAAATTTCCCAACGTTCGTGCCGCTCCCTGCCACGACGATCTGACGGCCGAAATGAGCCGTCGCCATAACGATCTCAATATCCTCTGCCTGTCGGCTGACATGCTGGGCGAAAAACTCATCGACCGCATGATCGATATCTGGCTGAAGACCAATTTCGAAGGGGGTCGCCACGCCCGCCGGGTCGAAAAAATCTCCGGCCTCGAAACGGGCTGGCCGGGCTGAACCGTCGGCGACGTCTCCACGGCAATCGCCCCGCCGAGTGGCCGCGGCAGTTGCCCGCCGAACCGTCAACCAAGGCACACGGTCCACCATGGCAACGGTCGAACCGCCTCCCGCCGACTCGCGTTCAGCCTCCCACGCGCTCTTGCCCTGGATGCGGCTGGTGCTGCGCGTGGCTGCCGTCTGGAACGTGTGGGCCGGGCTGGTGATGCTCGTATTCTATCACGAGGCG
>DATJTR010000687.1:0-8058 GCA_035503215.1 Pirellulales bacterium | reverse complement strand
CAGCTCGATACAGGTATTCCTCTCGTCGAACAAGCCGTCGCGTTCGATCCCAAGAATGCCGAGCTCCAGTTCTGCCTGGGAATGGCCCTGGTCGAACTTGGCGAGCGACAAAACGCCCTAGCCCATTTGACCGAGGCCCTCCGCCTTGCGCCGCAAGACGTACCGATGCTCTGGCAAACTGCCTGGCTGCTGGCCACTAGCGCCGATCCCTCGATCCGCGACGGCGCCCGGGCACTGCAGTTGGCCACGAAGGCGGTGCAAAAGTCCGACGGTCGCGCGCCGCACGCCTTCGACGCCCAGGCCGCCGCCTTGGCCGAGACCGAGAATTTTGAGGGGGCCGTGGCCGCCGCCGAGCGCGGCTCGGCGCTCGCTTTGACTCAGGGGGATACGGCCCTGGCCGACGCCATCGATGCGCGAATACGGCTCTATCGCCAAGGAACCGCATATCATCAGCCGGCCTCGAGCGTGCCCAAGTTGGACGGCGCTGCGGCGCAGCCCGCCGAGTGACGCGTAACGCGCTTGGCTAGTTCTGCTGTGAATCGTCCGCCGGCGGCGTCTTCGATCCCTTGCCAGCTTTACGTTGCGAGCGCGGCGTCTTTTTCCCCTTGGTGACAGGCGGCGCATCGGCCGGATCGCCGGCCGGCGCGGCTCCGCCAGGCACTGCTCCAGGAGCCATGCCGCCCGGCCCACCGCCAAATTGGCCGCCGGGTCCGCCAGCACCGGGGCCACCAAAAGGTGCGCCGACGGGAGGTCCACCCCCTGGGCCCGGGCCGGCTCCGGCCATTGGCCCGCGGCCTCCCCCGCCCGGTATGGGTGGCAACGGAAGCTGCGGGTTGTTCAGTCCCTTGACGTCGCCGGCCGCTGGCGGCGCTTGTTTCGGTTTCACGTTGACCATCGGTGGTGGGGGCGGAGCTTGCCCTTCTTCCAGCCGGCCCGAATCGACGAGCATGTATCCGGCCCAAAAGAACGGATGCTCGGCGAGCGGCGGCTGAGCGCCCGCCGCGAGCTTTTTGAGCCGCGGTTCCCCCTCCGCTTCCAGCGGCTGAGAAGTCAGCAATTCGACCGCTCGTTGCCAGGCGGCAGCGGCCGATCCATGTGGCAATTCCTGAACGAACTCGCGGACGAGGTCGAAGCTACTTTGCCCTCCCGACCGCCAACGGCTGATCAGAACCGTGCGCACTCCGGTCGACATCAAACCGCATGTCGCCAGGAACAGGTCGTTGCCGGTCGCGGTTCCCTTTTTCAGGCCGTTTTCGGCTGCCGTGTGAAAGCCGGGCAGGACGACCCATTCCGGGCTTCCCCAAGGAAGCGTCATCCAATTCGCCAGGGTCCCAGTCGACTTGCCCGGTTCGAGCTGCATCGGCGACCATCCGAAGGCCCCGTCGCCCGGCTTAATGTCGTCGAGCACGATCAGGCCATCGATCAGCGTGCGGCCAAGCGCCGACGGAGCGGGCGGATTGTGCGGCAGCACCACGGCGCGCTCCAGACCCCGCGACAGCGGCTCGAACGCGGTTTGAGCGATCGTTTCATCGTCGTGCGGGAAAAGCTTGCCCAGCACGACGCCGGTCGGCTTCGGATTTGGCCGCTCGGCGCGATGATAAGGAATCGCCAGACCCACGGTCGGCGCGTAGCGAATCCGCACCTGTGTGATCAGCGGTTGGGTGGCCGCCGGATCGGTGCCGCTGGGCAGCGCTTCGAAAGGCAAATACCACAGCATGCCGTCGGGCACGACGATCAATTCGTCGAACTTGGCGTTGAGGTCGACCGTCGACTTGTCGAAGAGCGCGTCGGCGAGTTTCGCCGCCGATTTCTTCCAGTTCTCGCGCCCGAGGTCCTGCAGCGTGAGCTGATGGTTCTGGTCGGTGTTGCCCAGGTCGCGCAGCATCGAGGTCAAATGGCGCTGCACCAAGGCCGGGGAACCGACGTTCCACACGGCATACTTGTCGCGCGAAAACAAGAAACCATAAATGTCTTCCTTGCTGGTGACGAAAAAGGCCAGCAAGGCATGGCCCGGCGCGAGCGCTTGCTGCAAGTCCTTCGTCTTCCGCAGCGGCGGAAAAATCAGCTCCGAAGGTTCGCGGCGGACCGCGATCTCTCGCAGGATCAATTCCTGTTCGTCCCCCAGCCGTCCTTCTTCGATCAGCTTCACCGCCTGCTCATGCCTGGCTTCCTGCGTCTTTTCCACGACGGGCTTGGCGGCCAACTCCTCGGCAATTTTCTTTTGGGCGGTGTCCAGTTCCAGCAAGCGGGGAAAACGTGCCAACAAATCGTTCCGCTGCGCGAGTGCCTGCTCGTTCAGCAGTTCCGCCGGCCCCTCCAGAATCCACCGTAGCGCGAGCAGCCGCCCACCGTAGGGCAGAGAACTCAAATACCGATGGCGGCGCGCCCGGTCGGCGACTTCCAGGGACAATTCCGGCTCTTTGCCGCGTCGCAGCGTGGCGTCGAACCAATGCTCGTACGACAGCGGATGAGGCCGCGACAGCACGCTCAGCGCTTCCAGCGGATTGCTGATCCAGTCGAATGGGGTTGGATCGCGCAGCACCAATTCGTAGAGCAAGAGTGCCACGCGGTCGTAGATCTCGCCGCTCAGATACAGACTGTCGACCAGTCCGATCTGAAACATCCACAGCGACCCCGTTTGTTGATAGGCCATTGCCGCGGCGAGCGCCTGATCGCCGGCCGTCATCTGTTTGGCCTGATAGCTCGTGAGCGCGGTGACCAGGTTCAGCCGCGCTCCGATGTCGGCCGCAATCATCGCACCGCGGCTGATCACGCCTCGCGCGTCCGCGAGCGCGGCGTTGGCGGCCGTCGTTTCGCCGAGCTGTGCCAGGTTGTCGGCCGACAGCAAGGCCAGCGAGGCGTGCAATTGCTGCGTCCCATGCGACCGCGACCAGTTGAGGGCCTGCGCGAGCGGCGGATAGACGTTCTTATTGTCCAAGAGGAGATGCACGAGCTGTCCGTAACGGAACGCTTCCTCCATCAGCGCCGGATCGGCGAACGGCGTGCCCTCGAAATTGCCGGCGGCAATCGTCGCCTCTTCGAACAGCTTTCTGGCCTTGGCAAGATCGCCGGTTTCCAAGGCCAGTTGGCCGAGCGAGAGCAGGGCGTGGCAAGTCAGCGGATGGTCCAGGCCGCCATCGACCATCAGCGACTGCTCCAGGGTGGCCACGGCGGCCGCGTTGCCTACGGCGGCCTGAGCGGTTCCCAGCGGCAGATCAACCCAGGCTTGCGACCAATTGCCCGCCGCCGTCGAACGCCGCATGAGCAGCGTGATCAACCGATTGAGCAGCGCGTCGTACTTGGCGGCCGGCCCCATCAACTCGGCCCGGCGGCGAATGGCAAGCGTCGTGCAGCGAACGATCTCCGAGGGACAGATCGGTACCATGACCGCTTGTTGAATGACACCGCCTGTGATGACGGTCTGCATGTTGTTGACGTTGCCCTGGCTGATCAGCACCGTCTGCGGATAGGCGCCGACGCCGCCAGACCGCTGCGAGCCACCCCACGGCATCACCGCGCGAGCGCCCGAGCCAGCCGCCGCGACGGTAGCCGGAAACTGTGCCCGCAACATCCAGTCGGGAAAAGTGGCGAACAGCGACAGCGCGCCGTTGTAATAGGAGAGCGCCTCGGAGAACTGCCCCATGTGGTAATAGCATTCGCCCGCCATCGTCAGATAGCAGATCGAATCGATCCAACGACCACTGGCCGATAGACTCCCTGGCGAGCGAATCGCGGCGCTCAGCTCCGATTGGAACGCCGACAGAGCGGCCGGATAGTTGCCGTTCCAATAGGCCGGCAGCGTCGCGAAATAGGCGGGCGAAGGAACCGAACCGAGTTGGGCCTGTGCCCCCCGCGGCCACGCGGTCACCGCGCACAGGGCCGCCACGAACCAGGCGCAGCGGCGCAAATATTCTTTCCACCTGATCGAGGCGCGTCTGGTTCCCATTCGCCGCATTCCTCTCCTGCGCACTACGACGCTCGGGATGAACGCCAAGCGCCCCCCGCGCACCGCCAGATTCTCGCAGGCAGCCGGCAGGCAAGAGGGCTGCCGCCATCATTTCCTTCCATCATACCTAAAGCACCCAGCTTGGGTTGAGCGTTTTTCGCTCCCAGCCGAGGCGGTTTTGGCCCGCGGCGCGCATTGCCAAGGGCGAGACCCGGCGGACAGCGTGCCTGCAGCCGATCATCAGGCCGCAACCGACACGGTGTGGCCGCAGGCTGCGAAGTTTGGGGAAGACCTGGACTGCAATCCAACTGCGAAAATGTGCCGCGAGTTCGCTAGCTCGAACCCAGCTTGCTCCGTTCCAGCCTAGCGGCAGTCAGGTTTTTCTTGAGCGACGGCAAAGTTTCCGGCTGGGGATGACGATAAGGGTGGTACCGATTGTCTCGACTGGGCGGTTTCTGCGGCGCGCCGCGGTTCCTCGGTCGGGACGAAGCGCGGGCGGTGGGCCTGTTTGCTTGCAAGCGGCTCGGGCCGCTGCCGCTTACCAGCATCCGTCGCTCGCCGACCCAGCAGCGAGCGTCCGAGGGACGTACTGCCGACAACAAGGTGTGAATCATGCAGATGTCGCCAACATTTCGCGCTCGCAGCGTCGCCTACGGGGGACTGCTGCTGGCCGCGCTGGCCGGTTCGACCGGCTGTCAAAGCCTGGTAGGAGGCCAAGTGCTACCCAGCCCTTGGTACCAGACTGACGACGTGCAGTACTACGCCCCGGGCCCTGAGTTCAAACTCTCCCGCGAGGCGGCGGCGCTGAAAGCGTTCAAGGAAGAGAAAACACCCGAAACCGAAGAAGAGTAAGCGAGCAGTGCGGCCGCGTGCCGCACCGCGTTTACGAGTCGATTCCGGCCCTGAATTACCCAGGGTCAACAATTTTCGTCGAACGTCGCGAGGAGTGTCTGCCGCCGCTCGGATCTGGCAATTGCATTGCCACTGCGAGCCGGTGACACTGCCCAGCGACGTTAAGGGGGGGCCGGCGCCTCGTCAGCGGCTGGCGTTCAAGTCGACACTCCGCGCAATCGTGCGGCCGTGTGCCTTGGACGCCAGCGGCTGCGAGGGATTTTTCGTTTCATCGCATCCCGCGGCGCGCCGGGCGGCCCCGCGGGCCGACAGGCGGTTTCACGGGCACCCCAGGACGAAGGCCATAGCATGACAACCTTCGAAATTCCGCCCGACATCCAGGAAATCGCGCACGACGTATTGGCCTGGATCGGTTTCGGCACCTGCGTTGGACTGTTGGCCAAGGCGATCATGCCGGGGCGCGATCCTGGCGGAGCGATCGCCACGCTGGCGATGGGAATCGGCGGCAGCGTCATCGGCTGCGGCGCGCTGATGTACATCTCCAACGGAGTCCGCGTCAAACCGTTCAGCCCGATCGGCTTCGTGGTCGCCACGGCCGGGGCCTTCGTGCTGCTGTTCTTCTACCGCCTCTTGGGCGGCCGTTCCCTGCGGGGCGGATACGGCAATTACGGGGTTCGCGCGCCCTATTATTCCTCGCGCCGCCGGCCGCGCGTCGAGCGGATCATCGAAGAGGAATGAGTTCGGCGGGGCGCTCCGGGGCAGCTGGCTTTTCTTCCCCGCCGCGATGGTGCCGAATCCCGCCCAGCCAGCGTTTCAGCCGCAGCGCCTGGGCCTTCATGCCGTGAGCGCGGAAGTGCGTCACGTGGAAACTGTCGGCCAGCCGCGTGAGCCACGGCCGCTTGCAATCGAGGTATTCGCTTCCCAGGTCGATGATGCGATCGCCGCGTTGGAAGCTGTCTTCGACGAGTCGGGCCAAGAGCACCGTGCCCGCTCCGTCGAAGCGGCCATCAAAGCCCATTCGCAGGCCGTAGACGTAGCCCGCGCTTTGATAGCAGTAGGCAAACGCCGCGGCCGCGCCGCCCACGGTGAGCAGGCTGATGTCGGCGGCTCCGGCGTGCGTGGCCACTTCGTGGGCCGCCCGCAAGAACGGCCGTACCGCGGCGTGCGATAACGTGGTGCCAGTCGTCGAACTGCCTTGCCAACTCTGCATCGCCAGCGATTCGCACGCATCGTACTGCGGCCAATGCGGATCGTCTTCGCCGCAGGCTGCCCCGCGCGGCCGAATCCGCGTGAATTCGACGACGCCGCGCTCGGCCAAACGTCGCTCGGCATAGCGGATACTCTTTCGCCACGATCGCTTCCGCCCGGCGAGATACGTTTCCCAACTCCCCTTGAGTTCGATCTGCGCGCTCTCGGCCCAAACGGCCGTCGAGGCCGTCAGGCCACGGATCTCCATCGCCCGCAACACGCGGTCGCAAGCCGCCGAGCCGTCGATCCAGCGCAGGTCGATCAAGTCCCAATCGGCCATCGTCCGGCCGACGTGCCCCAGTCCCGCGATCAGTGTGGCCGTGGGATGCGGACCGATCGGGCCGTAGAACGAACCCCAGTCGGCCAACGGATAGGTGAGCACCCGGATCGTACCCAGCCGGGTCCCTTCGCGGCGCACGACCAAGGGCAAAATGCCGATCGGGATGCCGCCCACGTCGACCAGCAACACCCGCAGCCGCTGCCGCTCGCCGTAATGCCGCCAGTAGATTTCGAGCCAGTCGAGCGAGTGGAAGAAGCTGGCCCCGGTGGTCTCCCCCTGGAGCTTCGTCCACAACACGCGATAGTTCGCCAATTCGGCGGGATCGTTGATTTCGACGACGTGGGCCATCGGCCTGGCGTGCGGCCGGCAGCCGCACCGCTAAAGGATTGTAGGAAACGCTTTGGCCCGGCCGAGGATGAAATAGCCACGACACGGGACGATATTCCCCGGTCTTTAATCATTCGCCATTTGGGCCTGCCGCGGCACACGCGGCCCCACGACCACGCCCCGTCTGGACCAGAATCGTGGATTTTCCGGTCCGTTTTTGCCGGTCATGCCCAGCTTGCTGGCACACGGCGCTGCGAAACACCCTGCGCTGCGAATCGCGAAACGAGCGAGTCCAGCCTGCCGGGCGCGCCCGTCGATCCCGTCCGGATGGCTGCGGCCAGCGAGTTGGCGTTCAGCCGTCCGGAGGATCGTACTGCCGCCGCGCATGAGGAGTCGATACGCGCTGCTTGCAGCCCGCGACCACGGTCTTGGACCACCTGGAACGTGTTGCTGGCGCGCGGTGGCCGAGCGAGCTCGTCGCCGTTGGCTCGACGGCGCCTGAGGTGATTTCCTGACGCTTCGCGCGGCGCTTTCGCCCTCCCTTTGGGGCGAATTTTATCCCGCTCAGGTGGCGAACTCGTCTTGACGCGCTCCGCCGATCGACGTTTCAATCTCGCGAAGTTGGGTTGGCCGAGCAGACACGCGACTTGGCACTGGCCCACTCGGTCGGTTGTTTTTCTACTTTTTTCCGGCACTGCGGCGGTTGATTGTTGAACCACGCGGCCGGTTCGTGACGATACGAGAGAGAAAATCTCGCGAGGGAAAAGGCCCAGTAAGTTTTCAGAAGGTGACCGGCCTCCGGGAAATTCGCCTGGACAGCACGGCCGGTTCCTGCAAACCTTGCGACCCCGCTCGCGGCCAGGATGGCCGTGACTTCGCCAAAGAATTCCGACTCCGGTCGGATGGCTACGTTTGGTTCGTCCCCTTTTTTGGGCGCCCGAGGGGATGAAAGGATTTGTTCCATCTGGGTGCCAGTTTTCGAGGAGCCACTGACATGGCAGTCAAAAAGAAGGTTGCGAAGAAGACGGTGAAGAAGATCGCCAAGGCCTCGCCGAAGAAGAAGCTCGGCAAGAAATCGGCCAAGCGCTCGCCCAAGAAGAAGTCGGCCAAGAAGGTCGCCAAGAAGAAGAAGTAAGCTCAGCGGAAATCCGCTCTCTTGATATTCCGACGAGAAAGGCCGGCTTGTCACCCCGATCACTTGGCGTGGCAAGCCGGCCTATTGTTTTGCGCCCCAGTGGCGGTACAGCATCGAGGTCGCCCCGCAGCGGAGCGAAGCTCAACCGCCCGGCCGGCTGTGACGTTCCCCGCCCCGAACAGCCTCCATTGACCAAACTCTCATTGGCTGATAGGGTTATTCCAACGAAAAAGTTACCGCCATACCCCTCTCTCCGAGGGCAACCAAACC
>DATJTR010000686.1:0-4048 GCA_035503215.1 Pirellulales bacterium | reverse complement strand
TTTTGAGCGCTCAAATGCTGCCAAAGCAAATGAACACCAAAAAACCGGCGCCGCGCCGATGTTGGCCTGCGGTTTTTCCCGCCAGGCCGAGTCGCCGATCCGAGAACGTCGCCCAGTGGCTGTCACCATTGGGCACAGCCGCGCAGGCGGCGGGCAACCGTCCGCCTTCTCCGCGGCGGTTTTCGGGTCGGCTTCATGGCGCGCCCCTGACCGATAAAACCGTTTCCGGCAGGTAAGACTGCGCACGCCACCCGTCGCGGCGGTGTCCGTGGCTGGGCTCGCGCGGTACACTTAAGTTAGAAGGGAACTACTGCCATGGAAACTACTCAGCAATCCACGGCCTGCGGTCTTTCGAGCCGCGCAGTCAACGTGGGCCAGTTCGAACGCACCGCCTCGCTGGTCGTCGGTGGAGCATTGGTGGTGCGGGCGATTCAACGCATGGATCTGCCCACGCTCGCCCTGGCCGCGCTCGGCGCCGGTCTGATCTATCGAGGAGCCACCGGGCATTGCGGGTTGTACGCGGTGCTCGACTCGCCGGCCGGCCAATCGCAGAATCGCTCAGCTCCTCGACAACCACCGCGCGATGTGTCACTGGCGACTATCGAAGACATCGTCGGCGAGGCGTCCCTCGAATCGTTTCCGGCCAGCGATCCACCGGCCTGGACCTCGACCACGTCGATGCCGATGCCGGCACGCTCGCCGCACGCGGGGTAGCGCAGGATTGTTGCGCTCGCTGTGTCCTTGCGCTCAAGCCTCGCTGCGCGAGCTTTCACGCCGCTCGCTTTCGCCCTGTGGGCAATGCTCGCTGGGTTGGGCCGCGCGAGGGTGATAATCGCCGCTCGCTGGATTCGGCCGCGCGAGCGCTGGTGTGGGGCGATATTCGCCGACAGGCCGATTTCAAGCAGCCGGCTGGACCCCGAGCTCAGCCCGTTATTGCCGCGTGGGAGTGTCTTCCAGGGCGGCCGGGCGGCGGGCGGTCATGGGGGCCGACGATCCGTCGGCATCGTCGCCATAGAACCGCGTCGATTGCTCGCTCGTCAATTTAATGTCGAGCGGCGCACACACTACTTCGGCCCGGAAGATGTGGCTGCCGGCCCGCTCTGCACGGGTGTGAATCTTGTATACCTTTTCGCTGCCGGCGGGCAGCGAGGCGATCGACTTCAGCACCACCTGGCCGGGACCGATCTCGTGCGGTCCCCCTTGCACGGCCGTGGCTTCCAGGCCGGTGGAGAAGAACAGCACGACGTCGACGTTCTCGGCCCCCTTGGTGCCGCGATTCCGCACGATCACTTCGTACACGGCGTCCTCGCCCGTGGCGATCGGGCCCTGCGGATCGTGTACTTCCAGTTTCAGATCGGCCAGCGATTCGACCACCGTGACGGCGTTCGCCGAGACGGCCAAATCCTGGCTGGCGCTGGTGGCGACTTGCAGCTTGTTTTCGCCGGGCGCTTGCAGCAGGCACTGCAGTTCCAGCACCCGTTCTTCGCCGGGCTGCATGTTCACCGCGCTCCACACGACCTTGTTCTTTTCGCCTTCGGTGTGGCCGCCGCTCGAAGCGCCTTGATACACGGCTTGCGGCGGCAACAAGGCAGCCACGTTTACCCCTTCGGCCACCGCGTTGCCGGTGTTCACCAGGCGGATGTGATACGTTCCCTTGGTGCCCGAATACTTGACCTTCGGCCCTTCGACGTCGAGCTGCAGGTTCGCGCGGCGGACCAGCACTTGCTCGGCCACCTCAGCCGCCAGGCCGCCTTCGGCCGTCGCCTGGGCACGGATCGCCAGCTCGCCCGCCTGGCGGGCCGTCAGTTCCACTTCGATCGACTTGCTGCCGCCGGCGGGCAACGAACCCAGCCGGTGGCTGGCAGCCGCTTCGGCGGCCCGGCCGATCGGCATCAGGCTGACCATCACGTTTTCAGCGTCGCCGTTGCCGGGGTTCGAGATGATCAGCTTGTAGGTCCGCGACTGTCCGTACAACACTTCGGTCGGACCTGAGAGGGACATGGCCAGTTTCGGTTCCTGCACCTCGACCGACATCTGCGAGCTCTCGGGCATGCAGGCCCAGCGAACTCCCAGATCGATCGGCGCGTTTTGACGCGGAATCAACTTCAGCGTCATCGTTTCGTGGGCGTGGCCGGCCAACCGCGGAATTTCCCATTCCAGCGGCGTGCCGCCGGCGTCGTTGGGCGGTTGCGGCTGATTGGTGCCGGCCGTGGTCTGCACGTCGACGATTTCCGCCCCGGCCGGAATGTCGATGCTCACCCGCACGCTCGCGGCCACGATGTCGCCGGCGTTCTGCAAGTTGACCTTGAACACCGCTTCGCGGCCGATCATCACTTTGCGCGGGCCGGTGGCTTCGATCGCCAGCGACGGCGTGCGGCCCGAGAGCAGCACGTCTTTGCTGGCCGGCGCAGGTTTACTTTGAGGCGTAACCGTCGAAGGCACCTTGCGGGCAGTCGCGCGCGGGGCCGGCTCCGGCATGGCATTCCCCTCGGCACCCGCCGACGGCGCTTGCCGCGGCGTCGGACGAGCCACCTTGGGCAGCGGCACTCCGCCCGCCTTAGCCGGCTTGCTCGGGGCGGCCGGTTCGTCCGCTTCGTCCGCCAGCGCGCCCGGTTGCTTGAGCCCGGCCGCCGGCGGCGTCCAGTCCCCCGAGTCGCCGTCGTCCTGCGATTGCGACACGGCCGGGCTGGGCTTGTAATTCGGCTGAGCCGTGCGGCGGCTCGATGGCCCCGCCGGTCCGGCGCTATTGGCATTGGCCGTCTTGACCGGCGCATTGGCCTTGCCGGCGCTTGCGGGCTTTTGATTGCCGTCGAGCGAACTGACCGACGCGCCGACCTGCCCCGGCACGCGCGGCGGACCCGAGGAGTTTCCATTGGGCGAGACATTGGCCTGCCCGTTGGGCGAGCCATTGGCCATCATCTTCTTGGTCTTCTGCGTGCCGTTCGAATAATTCGGCGTTCCCAGCAAGTCGTCGCGGAACTGCTCCAGCCGATCGCTCAGAGTCGGCGGCCGGACGCTCTGGTCCGAATCCGAGTCTTGCGCCCGGGCAGCCGCAGTCCCAGCCGCGACCACCGACGAGACAATCAACGCCAGAAGGGCAATTTGGCGACGCATGGCCGTGCGTTCCGTCGAGAGAGAGTTTGGTTACATCCGTCTGGTTTATCGGCCGTCAAAGTTTACGGATTGAACCGATTCTGCCCGAATTTCAGAAATGCCCGATTGCAGGCATTGCTAGCGCGAAGTGGGGCAAATTGGCCACATTATCCAGCGCGAAAAGTTCAAGTTCCCGCCGCTGCGTGCTGGGCCAGCCAGCAGAAAGCGAAGCGTCTGCCGCAGCGTGGTTGATGGCCTAATTCCGCTGAGTGCGTCCGTCGGGCAAGGGAGATAGAATACGGCAAGCCGGCGCCAGGCGTTCCTGGTCGTCTTGAGGGTGTCGTTCTATGTTCTCTGCTCGCATCCTATCGGGTCTGTGCGGCTTCGCTCTCATTGCGGCTGCGGTCACTCTTCTGCCGGCCTACAGCTCGCAGGTCGGCGACTATTGGGACTCGTTCACCGCCGATTTGCTATTGTGCGTAGGTCTTGCTCCGGCCGTTGCGCTCGTCGCTTACGCGCGCGACGGTACGCTCAACCCCGCACTCGCAGCGCGAGTTTCCGGGGCGTTTCTCTTCAATACGCTGATCTGGAAGTGTGGCGCTGCCGCGAGGTTTTGGCCGGCCCACCCAGATTTTCAAAGCTCGAAGATTGCACCGATCGCGGTCTTTGTTTCCGCCGGGGTGCTTGCGGACCTGGTCATCTGGCTGGTTGAGAAAATCTTCGGCCGACTGATTGCACCGCACGTATATCCGACGGGCAACGGCCAGTAACAGACGGCCGCATGACGAAGAACTCTCGCTGGTGCTTCAGGCTACTTCACTAGCCGTGATGCGCGCCAAAACACGCCTCACGTCTCGGCTTCAACGGTCCACAAGCGCCGTGCGAAAGAGGTTGGCCGGCAGAATTCGCTCGAGTGCCGGCGAGGTGGCCAGCGTGGTCACGATCGCCATGATGA
>DATJTR010000685.1:0-3252 GCA_035503215.1 Pirellulales bacterium | reverse complement strand
GATCCGTGCCGCACCCAAGATGCCGGCGCATTGCACCACACCGGCAATGGGTCCAAACGAGTCCGTTGCGGCGCCGATCGCGCGCTCGACCTCGCTTTCGGCCGTCACGTCGGTGCGGACGAACTGTGTCGCCTTTCCCAGCTCGTCGGCCAGGGCCGCGCCGCCGGCGGCATCGATATCGGCCAATAGCACGCGCCCCCCGGCCGCAACCAGGGCCCGGGCGACGCCGGCTCCCAGCCCTGAGGCCGCGCCCGTCACCAGAAATGTGTTTCCTGCCAGCTCCATCGATGCCTCGCTGGATGGGTGCCTTGCGAGCAGCCTGCGGCGGTGCTTCCGCGGGGCCTGCCAACCGGCCGATCGTAGCAGTCACGCCCCGCAAATCCCAGCCGCTCGCGCATTGCCGGCCGAAACGATATTCCGGCGGCACCTGCCACACGCGACGAGCGCTGCCGGCCGTCGCAGCCAGTAGTCGAGCCAGGGCGGGAAACCCCGATAAATCTTGTAGCGTTTTTTCGGGGAAACGGCTACAATCCACCGTTGCAAGCTCTCTCGATTCCGACCCGCGACGAAAGGCATTTTCCCGCGGCGGAAATCAAGCCAGGGCTGGCCTCCCGCTACGACCGTTTTCGATCACTCCTGATGCTGCACGCTTTCGCACCGCCCAGGCTTGCTTGTGGGCCCGGCGGTGTCCCGCGATTTGGTCGGCTGATGTGTTTCCTTCGGGCAGTTGGCTGCCGGCGATCGGCTGTTCTTTTCGTTCCTGATTGTCTCGAATCCATGGCATGGCGTGCTGGGCGCGACGACCACCCGGCATGCCGGTTTCGAAGGGTGTGACGACATGCTCACCATCCTCGGCAAATCACAGGGCGGTTTTTGCGACGGCCTCACGCGGCGCAACTTTCTGAAGATTGGCGGCCTGGCCATGGGCGGACTGTCGCTGCCCCAAGTGCTCCGCGCCGAGTCGGACAGTGGGACGAAGCGATCGCACAAAGCGGTGATCATGATCTTCTTGCCCGGCGGCCCGCCCCATCTCGACATGTGGGACATGAAGCCGAACGCGCCGCTCGAAGTCCGCGGCGAGTTCGAGGCGATTCGCACGAACGTGCCGGGGATCGAAATGTGCGAACACTTCCCCCGGCTCGCGACGATGATGGACAAAGTCGCGGTCTTGCGTTCGATCGTTGGCGCCGTCGACGAGCATGCCTCGTTTCAGTGTCAGACCGGCCGGCTCCGGCGCAATCAGGCCCCGGGCGGCTGGCCGTCGATCGGATCGGTGGTCGCCAAACTGCAAGGGCCCGCCCATCCGGCCGTGCCGCCCTTCATCGGCCTGGCGCCGAAAATGGGACACATGGAATGGGCTGATTCCGGCACCCCTGGCTTTCTCGGCGTGCCCTACAGCCCCTTCAAACCGTCGGTTGGCGAAGGCAAAGCCGACATGGTGCTCAACGGCGTCACGCTCGATCGACTGAACGATCGCAAGGCGCTCTTGGCCGGCTTCGATCGCTTTCGCCGCGACGCCGATGCCAGCGGCATGATGGCCGGGCTCGATCGCTTCAACGAACAGGCCTTCAACGTGCTCACCTCCCAGCGGCTGCTGGAAGCGCTCGACATCGAGCGCGAGGACGCCACGATTCGCGAGCGTTATGGGCACGGCGATCCCAAGAATCGCGACGACGGCGGCCCCAAGCTGATGGAACATTTCTTGATGGCCCGGCGGCTCGTCGAGGCCGGCGCGCGCTGCGTCACCTTGGCTTTCAGCCGCTGGGACTGGCACGGGCAGACCTTCGCCGCGGGCCGGCAAGACATCCCCATGCTCGATCAGGGATTGGCGGCCCTGATTCAAGACCTGCACGAACGCGGGCTGGAAAAAGACGTGTCGGTCGTCGTGTGGGGCGAGTTCGGCCGCACCCCCAAGGTGAACAAAGACGCCGGCCGCGACCACTATCCCGCGGTCAACAGCGGACTGTTGATCGGTGGAGGCATGCGCACCGGCCAGGTTATCGGCTCGACCGATCGCAACGGGGCCGAAGTGAAGGACCGCCCGGTTTACTTCTTGGAAGTCTTTGCCACGCTGTATCACTGCCTGGGCATCGACACCATGCAGACCACGCTCCGCGATCTGAGCGGCCGGCCGCAGTATCTCTGCGACCAATATCAGCCGCTGCCCGAACTCGTTTAAGCTGGGGCAGACCGTTGGCGTTCTCGCGCCGCAGCCGCTCGCCGCTAGGGTTTCTCGGTGCGGGCCAGCACGTCGAGAAAGGCGGCGCGCAACTGGGGATCGGCTTTGCCGTCGGCCGGGCCAAATTGCGGATAGCCGGCTTCGACGATCTTGACGACCGCCCGGGCCTGCGCCCGATTGCCCAAGGCCAGTTGCGTTTGGGCCATGCCCAACTGTGCTCGGAACCAGCGGGGCGTGCCCGCGCGGCTGCGGCCGGCGATTTCACGCCACCGGCCCAGCGCGGTGCGTAGCAGCGGCTGCTCATTCGACTGGGTCAACAGTCGGGCATAATCCTCCTGAACCGCCCCTTCGTCGGGATATTTGGCGGCCAGCTTTTCGGCCAGCGCCAGGGCCGCTTTCTGCTGGCCGTCGTCGATGAGCGCCCGCAGCCGCACGAGGTCGAGCCGCCGCTCTTCGGCCGCGGAGAATCGTGGCTTCAGTGCATCGAGCGTGGCCAGCGTCTGCCGTTCGAGCTGTGCGAGCGAGCGCCGTTGGCCTGGCGCCGCTTGGGCCGCTGCGGCGGCCACCTTTTCCAACAGCGTGAGCAGGTCGCTTGGCGAACCTGCCCCCACGTTTCCCAGCATCGCGGCCGCCTCGTCGTAACGATGGCGCTCGACGAGCGCCGTAACGAGCAGCAGATTCGCTTCCCCGCGCCACTCGGCTGGTGCATCGGCCGACGCGGCCAACGTCTGCTTCAGCATCGCTTCGGCGTCCGGCACTCCACCAGCCAGGTCGTTGATCGAAAACCGCGCCGCCCACAGTGCCGCTTGCCGCTCGAGGGCCGCTTGATCGGGCCGATTGTGTGCATCGACCATGACCTGCCGCAGCCATTCAATGGCGTCGGCGACCGCGTGAGGATCGAGCTTGCCGGCACTGCGCTCGCGATCGAACACGCGCTGATAGGCCCGCGCGGCCGATTCCACCGCCGCCGCGTGTTGCGGGTTGTCCGCCGGCACCAGGCGAAAGACCTGAGCCGCCTCGGCCCACTGGCGGTCGTGCTCGTCGACGCGGCCCAGCCACCAGGCGACCTGGCC
>DATJTR010000684.1:0-2614 GCA_035503215.1 Pirellulales bacterium | reverse complement strand
CGGCTCGAGCGACTGTTGAATGGGTTGGTCGATTGAAGGGAAAAAAGGCTCATGATTGCACGTCCTGGAAAAGGGGTGTTTGCGTTGGTTTGATTTTTTGGGGCTGGTAGTGCCCGGCGAACTGCAAGGTTCGGCGGGGCTCAGCAACCCTCTACCTTCCCCAGCGCAAGAACGCTAAATCTGTTACACGAAAAACCACGGGGAGCCGATTTTTCTGGGGAGCCGGCCCGAATACCGGCGGGATTTGCCCCTGGGCTTCGCGGTTTGGGGGGCAAAACAAGACAAGACGTGGCTGCCGCTTGCGGGCGGTTTTGGGCAGCGGGCACCCCCAGCCGGCAGCGACTACCGAAGAGGGCAGGGGGAGCGGGCGGGCGTCGTAGCAGACGGTGGCCGCGAGCGATTGGCTCAACCGGGGGCGTGCATACTCATCGCCCCTGGCCAGGCGGCCCGGTGCGAGTGGGGCCGCCCCCTCAAGCGATGATCTCCCCGATCGCCTGGCCGTGGTCGATGTCGAGGCGTTTGCGGCCGGGGACTTCGAGCCGGCGCGAGTCGAGACCGAGCTGACGCAGGATGGTGGCGTGAACGTCGGTCACGTAGTGGCGGTGCTCGACGGCGTGAAAGCCGATTTCGTCGGTCGCCCCGTGGACCACGCCCCGCTTCAGCCCGCCGCCGGCCATCCAAACGGTGAAACCGAAAATGTGGTGGTCGCGGCCGTCCGAGTTTTGCGAGCCGGGGGTGCGGCCGAACTCGCTGGCAAAAATCACCAGCGTCTCTTCGAGCAGGCCGCGGCGGTCGAGATCTTCGAGCAGGCCGCCAATCGGTTGGTCAACCGCGAGGGCGTTGCCGGCATGATTGGATTTGAGGCCGCCATGCGCATCCCACGCGCCGGCGCCGCCGCCGCCGTGCTGAATTTGAATGAAGCGGACGCCGCGTTCGACCATTCGCCGGGCGGCCAGCAATTGCCGGCCGAACTCGCGGCAGTGGGGCTGGTCGAGACCATACAGGGCCTGGGTTTCCGCCGTCTCCTGGGCAAAATCGACCACGTCGGGCACCGACTTTTGCATGCGAAAGGCGAGCTCATACGAGGCGATGCGGGCCGCCAGCGCCGGATCGTGCGGATACTCGACGCCGCGCAGCGCGTTGAGCTGGCCGATCAAATCGCGCCCCACGGCCTGGGCATCGGCCGTGAGCGCGCGCTCGGGCGTGCAAAAATCGAGCGGATTCGCCGGATCGATTCGCAGCGGCACGGCATCGTGCGCCGGGCCCAAATAGTGACCGTCGCGCTTGTTCCAATATTCGCGGGTGCCGATCGACACGAATTGCGGCAGATTGTCGTTGAGCGAGCCCAGCCCGTAATGCACCCAGGCGCCCAGCGTGGGAAAGTCGCCGTCGTTTTGATGCCGGCCCGAGTGGAATTGCGTCTGGGCGCCGTGATTGCTGTCGGTGGTCCACATCGAGCGGACGACGGCCAGCTTGTCGACCTGCCGGGCCACGTGCGGAAACCAGTCGCTGACTTCGATCCCGCTTTGGCCGTGCTTCGCGAAACCGACCTGCAACGGATAGAGCAGATTCCGCTGATTACCGTTCGCGTCGGGAACCACCAGCCGCTCGAGGGCCAGTTTCTTTGGATCTTGCGTGTCGGCGAACGGAGTTTCGGCGATCGACTTGCCGGCATATTGCGTCAGCGCCGGCTTGGGGTCGAAACTTTCCATGTGGCTGACGCCGCCGTTCATGAACAGCCAGATCACGCTTTTGGCCTTGGGCGCGAAATGGGGCTGGCCGTTGGGCGGGGCCCAGCCGTCTTCGTTGCCGTAGCCGTCGCGATGCAGCATGGCACCGAGGGCCAGGCCGGTGAAGCCCATGCCCAGGTCGGCAAGAAACGTGCGTCGATCGTGCAGGCTCATGCGGTTCTCGGTTCGCTTTAGCGCAGGGTGACAAAATCGTTGTGATTGATCAGGGCCCAGACGAAATTCGCGCGGGCCGCGGCGGTCGATCCGCCCGGCAAGCCGCGCCAGGCGTCGAGGGCTTTTTGGCTGGCGGCCATCTCGGCCTCGCCGGCCGTGATGCCCAGCACCACCCGAAAGGCCTGCCGCACGAACGCCGTATCGTCGGCGGCCGTATCGGCGGCTGCGTCATTGGCGGCCATGCCGGACAAGCGGCCGGCGATCTGCTGCGAGGCGTCGAGGGCCAGGCGGCTGTTGACCAGGGCCAGGGCTTGAGCGGGCACGATGCTTTGTTCGCGGCGGTAGCAATCCTTGACCAGCGCGTCGTCGAACACCGTGAGGAACAGGTTCCGCTCGTTGTTGGAATGAACGAAATACAGGCTGCGCCGCGTGGAATCGGCTTGCAGGGCAGGGGGGACCGGCGGACCGCCGCGCGTGGCATCGAGCGTGCCGGCGAGCGACAAGAGCGAGTCGCGCACGGCTTGCGCTTCGAGCCGGATCGGCACGCGCCGCCACCAATAGCGATTGTCGGGGTCCCTGCCCGCCGCGGCTTCGGCCCCCGCCAGGCTCGAGCTCATGCGATAGGCGGCCGAGCTGACGATCAGCCGGTGCAGGTGCTTCATGCTCCAGCCGCTTTCGACGAGTTCGGCGGCCAGCCAGTCGAGCAGCTC
>DATJTR010000683.1:0-4785 GCA_035503215.1 Pirellulales bacterium | reverse complement strand
TCCGATCGTCGCGCTGGCGATCGACCGGGCGCTGTTTTGGACGCAATGCCAACTCTTTCCCTCGCAATATGGCGGTGCCGGCCTGCTGCGGCAGTTCGTGCGAGCCCTGTTTCACGGCTGGGAGGACGTGCGCGGCCTGGTGATCAAGCCGGCCGTGTATGCTCGCTCGCTGCCGAATGCCGGTGCGTCTCCCACGGGCAAGCAATCGTGAACGATCAACCGATTCAGCCGCCGGCCGCCGCAGCCAGCGCCACCAGCGTGGGCATGGGGCAAGTGTTGCCCAGGATTCGCAAGCCCGACGATTTGTCGGTGCCGCGGATCGTCGAGTTTCGCGGCGTTACGAAGACCTACAACATCGGCACGCCACAAGCCTACCCGGCGATCGAAAACGTGACGTTTGCCGTGGCCGACTTGCCCGGCAAGGGGGAATTCATCTGCGTGCTGGGGCCTAGCGGCTGCGGCAAAAGTACGATTTTGCGGCTGATTGCCGGGCTGCGACCGCAGCATCCGCCGACCAAGGGAGAAGTGATCGTGGCCGGCGAGCCGGTCGCTGCTCCGGGTGCCGACCGTGGCATGGTCTTTCAGGATTACACGAGTTTTGATCATCGCTCGGTGCTCGATAACATCACCTTCGGGCTGGAATGCCAGGGAGTCAGCCGGCGAGAACGCGACGAGGTGGGGCGCGAATGGATCCGGCATGTCGGCCTGAACGTTGACACCGACGCCGAAAAATTCCCGCACGAGCTGTCGGGGGGCATGCGGCAACGGGTGGCGATCGCCCGCACGTTGATCCTGCGGCCGCGGATCATCCTGATGGACGAGCCCTTCGGCGCGCTCGATCCGCAAACCCGCATGAACATGCAGGATCTGTTGCTCAAACTGTGGCGCGAGGTGGAAGCGACCGTCTTTTTCGTCACCCATTCGATCGAAGAGGCCGTGTTTCTGGGGGACCGGGTGTACGTGATGGGGCGCTCGCCGGGACGGCTTTTGCAGGAATTGGAAGTGACCCCCTCCGACCGGCCGGCCAACCTGATGCAAAGCGCGCCCGAGTTTCAGGAAACGGTCAGCTATATTCGCGACCTGATCGTCCGACTGGAAGCGGAAGGCCGGGGTGACGTAAAATAGGCGGCCAGAGCTGCCAGCCGATGGCCGGGCACTCGGAAAACAACCGTGGCTTGGGACGCACCGCGTGGGTTTTGGAAAATATCTCAAAGCCGCCTTCGTGAATCACTGGAACCTGCTGGCCTTTTTTGGCAGCGCGGCCTTCGTGTCGATTTTAGGTCCGCTCGACGTGCTGTTGCCGTTGGTCGTGGCCGGCGAAGTGACCTACGTCGGTCTTTTGGCCGCGAATCAAAAGTTCCAGAAATACGTCGACGCGCAAGATGCCAAACAATCGCGCCTGAGTGTTTCGCAGCAGTCCCAGCAGGCGCTGGTCAGCATCATGCGGGCCCTGCCCAAGCCGCTGCTCGAACGCTTCGAGTCGTTGCGGGCCAATTGCGTCGAGTTGCGGCAGATCGCCCTGCAACTCAAACATCCGGGCAAGGCGGCCGCCGAGATGCCGCTGGACGAGCTGCAAATGAGCGGGCTCGACCGGCTGCTGTGGGTCCACCTACGGCTGCTCTTCACGCAGATGTCGCTGAACCGGTTCCTGCAAAAGACGAACGAAGGGGAGATCCAGGCCGACATCGCCCGCCTGGAAAAGCGGCTGGCCGATCTGCCCACGGGGGACGGCACGGCCGTTCAGGACCAGCGGATGCGCAAAGCCATCGAAGACAATCTGGCGACCAGTCGCACGCGTCTGGCCAATTTACGCAAGGCCAAGGACAACTACGAACTGGTGAAACTGGAAATCGACCGGCTAGAAAACAAGATTCGCTCGCTCAGCGAGATGGCCATCAACCGGCAAGAGCCCGAGTTCATCACCGGCCAGGTCGACGAAGTGGCCAACAGCATGGTCGAAACCGAGCGGACGATGAACGAGCTTAAGTTCGCCACCGGGCTCGACGCCCTGGATGAGCAGCCTCCCGATTTGCTCCGCGGCAAAGTCCTGCAAAGTGGCTGAGGGGCTTCGCGACTTTCAACCAACCCGACGCGCCAGCGAGGGTTCTTCGTCGTGCGGCCCTCGCTTTCGCGTCGGGTTAGTTCTACGCACGAAACGTTAGCTCGTTAGGGCTCATCCCTAGTTCTCGTGAGCCCCGGCACTACCGCTCAAAACGCGAAGCGGACTTTGACCAGTTTGTGCTCCAGCCGGGGAATCGGCTTGGGATCGACCGCCGGGCAATCGCTGGCGATGCATTCGTGCCAGGGTGGGATTTCGCCAGACTGGTAGTAACGCTCGACGTACCGCCAGTCGGTCTCCACGAAATCGGCGTACCATTGGTTGAGGTGCGCGAGGCCCGCTTCTTCCAGCAATTGGCGGCCGAAGCGGGCGGCTTCGAACTCATATTCGTGCAGCGCCCGCATGAATTGGTCCCGGTCGGTCGTGTGCTGCAAATCGTCCAGTTTCGGGTGCAGTTCGGGCGAAACCCACTGCACCGAATGGCCGAACAGGTGCAACAGAATGAAGCATTGCATCTCGAAATCGATGTCCGGATCGATCGTGATCCGCAGGCCATCGAAGATGCCGGTGCGGGGCGGCTCCAGATCCTGATACTCGACCGCGAAGCCGTACTTGACGACTCGGGAGGTACACTTGATCCACATTTCCACCATGCTGGCCGGGGGCAATTGGCCGACGAGGCGATGCCCCACCAGCTCGTGTCCTGCGATCACCATCGTCGTCGCGCCGCCAAATGTTGAACCTATGTCAAACCAATCCGCTTGCCGAACTTTCCGCTAACATCGTCTGTTTATGGCAGAAAATGGCAGCCCCGAATAGGGCCAGCCGACTCGTGACCGCGGGCCTGTCGATGAGGGCGGAAAACGTCGACAATCGATTTTGGATTGCCTACAATTGCTGACGCGTGATCGCGCCTGCCTGCCCAACGCTGCACCGAGGTTTCCTGCCTTTGCCAACGCCCCGTGACGCGAGGGTGTGATGTTCCGGTTCCGCAAGCCATCAGGCCTCCGTGGGCTTGGCGATTTAGTCGCCGCCGGTCTGTTTGCGTGTCGGCACGGCAAGCATTTGCTGCTGTTGCTGGTAGGCCTATCGGCGGCGCCCCTCTGGGCCGATGACGACCTGCGGTTTTTCGAGACCGAAGTCCGCCCGCTCCTGATCGAGCACTGCCAGCGGTGCCACGGAGCGAAAAAGCAAGAAGCCGGCCTCCGGCTCGATTCGCGGCAAGGAGCGCTCACCGGCGGCGACCAAGGACCGGCCATCGTCCCGGGCAAGCCGGACGATAGTTTGATGATCGCCGCGGTGCGTCACACCGGCGAACTCGAAATGCCGCCGGACGACAAGCTCAGCGAAAAACAGGTTGCAGCGCTCGTCGAGTGGGTCCGGCTTGGAGCGCCATGGCCCGCTGAGGCCACGGACGAAGAAGATCGAGCGGCCGCCTGGCGGCTTCATTGGGCTTTTCAGCCGGTCAGCGCGCCAGCGTTGCCGGTGGTCGAAGACGCGAGTTGGGAGCGTACGCCCATCGATCGGTTCGTGCTGGCTCGGCTCGAGGCGGCGGGCCTTGCGCCGTCGTCACCAGCCGATCGGCGGACGCTGATCCGCCGGGTGACTTACGACCTGACCGGCTTGCCGCCGACGCCCGAAGAGGTCGAGGCGTTTGTCGCCGATCCGGCCCCCGACGCCTACGACCGGCTCGTCGAGCGCTTGCTCGCGTCGCCGCAGTATGGCGAGCAGTGGGGGCGGCATTGGCTCGACATTGCCCGCTATGCCGACTCCAAAGGCTATGTCTACGCCTGGGAAGAGCGGTTCTGGGTCCATGCGTCGGCCTATCGCGATTGGGTGGTCGCGGCGCTGAATCGCGATTTGCCGTTCGACCGGTTCTTGCTGCTGCAGATGGCGGCCGATCAGGCGGCCCCCGACGACCGCGAGGCGGCCGCCGCCATGGGCTTTCTGACGCTGGGTCGCCGGTTCTTGGGTGTGCAGCGCGACACGATCGACGACCGCATCGACGTCGTGACGCGCGGCACGATGGGGCTGACGGTCGCTTGCGCCCGCTGTCACGATCACAAATACGATCCGATCCCGACGACCGATTATTACTCGCTCTACGGCATGTTTGCCAACTCGACCGAACGGCTCACGCCGGTTGCCGAGCCGGCCGTGCGCGATGAAGCGTATGCGGCCTTTGAGCGTGAACTCCAGACGCGGCAACAGAAACTGGATGACACGACGCTTGCCAAGCGACGCGAAGCGGCCGACCGCGTCCGCGGGCGCGTCACCGACTATCTCGTCGCTCAGACCGAATTGACCAAATACCCCGAGGAGGGTTTTAATCAAATCCTCGCGCCCACGGACATGATTCCGATGTTTGTCCGCCGCTGGGAAACCTGGCTGGCGCTCGACGCGCGGTTGCATGATCCGGTCTTTTTGCCGTGGCGGAAATTTGCCGCACTCACGGCCGACGAATTTGCCGCCAGATCGGCCGCCTTGGTCGGCGAACTTGGCACGCCGGACGTCAATCCCCGGGTCCAGGCAGCTCTGAATCCGCCGCCGGCATCGATGCGCGAGGTGGCCGAGCGTTATGGAAAGTTGCTGGCGGAAGTTGATGGCCAGTGGCGCACCGCGTGCCAGGCGGCCCGCTCTTCGGGCGCCGCGGAGCCGGTGCGGCTGGAGTTGGCGGAGGCCGAAGCGCTGCGGCAATGTCTCTACGGAGCCGATTCTCCCTGCCT
>DATJTR010000682.1:0-2117 GCA_035503215.1 Pirellulales bacterium | reverse complement strand
TGGAATCAAGGATTATAGGACGACCACGCCGTCTGACAAGGTCATTTGAAATTGCGTCGGCAGCCCCAATTTCCCAGGGTCCACGACCCTGGCAATCAGCCTGCCTTAACTGCCGCGGATGCCCGCTGGGCCCGTCCTGCTTCGTGGCCAATCCTATGCCGTGCGAGCGGGGCCAGCCACGCCGCGAGCGTTCCAATCGACGCCCGAGAGCCGAGCCAGGGCCAATTCCAGAGCATGGGTGCCGTCGCGGGAGTGTCCCTGAGCCGCCAGGGCCACATACAACTGATGGGCCAGGGCCAGCCCGGGCAGGGCCAACTGCATCCGCTTGGCTTCGGCCAAGGCAATGCCCATGTCTTTGACGAAATGTTCAACGAAAAATCCCGGCGCAAAATTGCCGGCAATGATCCGGGGCCCGAGATTCGACAGCGACCAGCTTCCGGCGGCCCCGGGGGCCACCGACTGCATGACCACATTCAAATCGAGCCCTGCCCGATAGCCATAGAGCAGCGCTTCGCAGACGCCGATCATATTCGTGGCGATTAAGATCTGATTGCACAGCTTGGCATGCTGGCCCGCTCCGGCTGGCCCTTGATGCACGATGGTTTTTCCCATGGCATTCCAACAAGGTGCCAACGCCTCGACGACCGCCGCGTCGCCGCCAATCATGATCGACAGCCGTGCTTCGCGGGCACCGACGTCGCCCCCCGACACCGGCGCATCGACGCTGGCTACGCCGACCTTGGCCGCAGCCTGAGCGATTTCGACAGCCAACGACGGTTCGCTCGTCGTCATGTCAACCAATACGTTGCCGCGCTTGGAACCTGCGAGCGCTCCATTCGGCCCCAGCATCACGTCGCGCACGTCGGCAGGATGGCCGACGATCGAAAACACGACGTCCGACGCCTCGGCCACCGCTCGGGGACTGTCAGCCCAGCGGGCGCCTCGCTCGATCAGCGCTTGAGTGCGTGATTTAGTCCGGCTGAACACGGTCACGCCGAAGCCGGCCGACAAAAGATGGCTGCACATGCTCGTGCCCATCACGCCGGTTCCGATCCAGCCCAAGCGGGTTTTACCAGCAGCTACTTTTTCCATGTTTCTCGCCAGGCTAGAAAAGGAGATCGGTTGAGGCAACTCCGGCGGCGATCACGATCGCGGTTTGCTTAATTTCGCAAACTTTTGGCCGGCGCCAAGCACAGCCGCGGCCTCCCAAGTCAGATCGAGGCCGATCGCCGCGGTTTTCACGACTCCCAGCGCTGCTCGGGACGCTGCAGAATCTCGTTCAAGATGAAGGCTCGCCGCAATTCGTCTGTATTTTTGACGGAAAGCGGCAGCCAGCCGCTCGTCGCGGCGGAAGACTGCGGCACGGCGGGTAGATTGGCTGCCGGTTTTGCAGCCTCGGCATTGGCCGCGGCCGTCGAGGTATCGGTCAGCCGCCCCACCTTGTGGGTAAATGTTTGCTGAAAGTGTTGTTGCCGTTCGACGTCGGCCCGCTTCAGATCATCGGTCAATTGTGATGCCCGGGCGCCGACGTCGCTGGTGTCCAAATGCCGGGCTTCCAGCGGGCGCTCCAAGAAGTCGCCCGCCGCCTCGGGGCGCAATTTGATCGGTTCGACCCGAATTGGCTTAACCGTTGGCGGTTGAGGGCGCGCCGGCGATCGCTTGTCCGCGTTGGATTGCTTGAGAAACTTTTGAATCTCCGCCAGAAGCGGATCAGGCTTGCCGGGGGGGGCAGGACGCACCGGCGTGACGGGACGCTTGGCCGTAAGGTCTGGTACGGGCGGTCGGCCCTGGACCGGGCGAGGCGACTTTTGCGCCTGCCCCTTCCGTTCGCGGCTGATCAGATGGTTCACCACATAGAAGATGACCATGATCACCCCCACCAGGACCTGCGGCCCGACGTCCTTCCAATCTTTGGCAAGCAGGTAGAAGGAAACCATGACTCGGCTCTCAGACCATGTTTCGATAATTCATTCTAGCGAACGCGCTGCGCCGGCGCGCCAACCGTCGTGCGAGTCGCTTGCCGCTGCCGGCGCCATCATTTACTGACCGGCGAGGAAAAGGCCTTCCGCATATCGGTGTCGGCTTGCACGTTCCGCAGTTTGTAATAGTCCATGATT
>DATJTR010000681.1:0-8696 GCA_035503215.1 Pirellulales bacterium | reverse complement strand
CAAGATGCGCCGTTCCGGATTATCCCCCCCGCGATCGAGAAAGAGGCACCAGCCGAGACTGACCAAACGGACTTTTACACCGTCCGCGCACCTTTCGATGGCGTCGTCGGTCGCCTGGAGCAGGTGCAAGGTCACCAGGTTGAAGAAGGAGACATCCTGACGACTTTGTCCGATAACAGCGCGATGTGGGCTTATTTCAACGTTCCTAAAGCCGGTTATCGTGCGTACCTGCAAGGTCCGGACCGGGTTCGAGAAGACCCGAAAATCGAATTGGTACTGGCGGACGGCACTCTCTACCCGGAGGTCGGCAAGCTCGGTGCGGTCGAAGCCGACAGCAACGCTGCGAGCGATACCGTCCCCTTTCGGGCCGACTTTTCGAACCCGAAGCGCGTGTTGCACCACGGCCAGACTGGCACCGTGCTCGTCCGCAGAGTGCTGAATAACGCACTGGTCGTGCCTCAGCAGGCGACGTTCGAGGCCCAGGGCAAGCGGTACGTGTACACGATCGACAAGGACGACGTCGCGCATCAGCGCGAGATCGCCGTCGAGGACGAGACAGAGGGGCTGTTTGTCGTCAAAGAGGGGCTGCGTGCCGGAGAGAAGATCGTCGTCGAGGGGGTCGCACGGGTGCAGGATGGGGAGAAGGTGAAATACGAGGCCAAGTGACCGGCGCACACTGCGCCGGCGGCTAAGCGGCCGCGATCGGCAGGCCGCGGGGACGCTCAGTGGGCCAATCGGCCCGCCTTGATGACGCCGCCTTGCATGACGGCCAGAAAACGACTGCGATCTTCGAGCAGCGCGATATTGGCCAGCACGTCGCCGTCGACTAAGAGCAGATCGGCCAGCTTACCCGGCTCGACGGTGCCGAATTCCGAACCCCGCCCCATGATCTCGGCGCCGGTGCGAGTAGCGCAGGTGATCGTTTCCAGCGGGGTGAAGCCGACATAGTTGACGAAAAAGGTCAACTCCTTGGCGTAATCGCCGTGAGGATTCCAGGCAAAGCCGTAATCGCCTCCCATGCCCAATCGGCCGCCGGCCTTGAGGATGCGGCGGGCGCTTTCGGCTCCTCCTTCGAGCGTTTCTTGATGACCGGCGATCACCTTGGCGGGCAGGCCGACCGCAGGCCCATGCTCGACGCTGGCCAGCTCGAACTGCAAGGCGGGGACGCAGGGCGTGTCGCGGGCGAGCAGCATGTCCAAGGCTTCGTCGTCCATGAACGTGCCGTGCTCGATCGAATCGTAGCCGGCCCGCAAGGCGTTTTTGATTCCCTCGGTCGCCCGGCAGTGGCCGGTGACCTTCATCTTGTGGTTGTGCGCGGTGGCCACCACGGCGTGCATTTCGTCGAACGTCATGCACAGGGTGTGGTGATCGTTGACGTCGGGCGAGGCGGCGTCGCCGGTCGGATAAGTCTTCACCCATTCGACCCCGTCTTTCACCAACTTGCGGACCGCGGCACGGGCGTCGTCGGCACCGTTGACCATCAGGGCCAGTCCTTCCATGCCGATCTTGCGGAAGTCAGGATTCCAATCCATCAGGCCGCCGACGCTGCAGATCTCGCGGCCGCTGGAAGCCAGCCGTGGACCGGGGAGCAAATCTTCTTCGATTCCCTTCTTCAGCCAATGATCGACGTTGAACAAGCTGCCGCCGCTACGGGCAGCCGTGTAGCCGCATTCCAGGGCCAGCCGACAGTTGGCCGCCGCCAGCAGCGTGACGTATTCGACCGGATATTTGATGTCCAGGTCGGTCAATTCCGACACGTTGAAGTACGTGGCATGGAAATGGGCCTCGACCAGGCCAGGCATGATCGTGCCGCCACGCGCGTCAAGCTGCCTTGCGTCGGGCTCGAAGGGCGGGGCAGAGCGGGCCGGGCCGGCATAGGCGATGCGTCCGTCCCGCACGACCACGAGCGCGTCGGCGAGGAGGGGCCCGCCGTTGCCGTCGATCAATTGTCCACCGCGAATAACCGTGGTGCCTGCAGCCGTTTTCATGGACTTTCACCTCGAGCGGGCGGCAATAAAACCGGCTCGTGACATCGAAGACTCAGCGAATCGCTGCCGGCGCGACTGGATTGCGCTGCCTGCGGTTTGATCGTGCGCGTCGCCCGATTGTATTCGGTATGATGGCGGCATGATATTCGACGCCGTTGTATAATGTGCTGCTGGCTTGCCGACTTGCGCCCCGCCCTCCGGTTGTCGGAACCTGGCTTTGACCACCCCACTCGCCAGAACGCAGCCCTTCGCCCCGCGGTTGGCCAAAATGCCTCTCCTTCTGGCCGCCTGCTTCTGTGCCTGGCAGATGGCGGTGGGAATAGTCGGCGCGGCCGACGCACCGCGGCCGAGAAAAATCGTGCTGATTGCCGGCGATCCCGACGGGCACCCGCCAGCGACGCACGAGTATGCGCAGAGCGTGCGGCTGCTTCGCCGCTCCCTGATGACTTCCGCGATCGCGGACCAGATCGCCGTCGAAACTCACTTCGGCGGCTGGCCGGCCGACGAACGGACGCTCGACGACGCCGATACGATCGTGCTCGTCACCAGCGGCTCGGACCGCGTGGAGACGAACCATCCGCTCTTGGTCGGCAACCGGCTGCCGGTGCTCGAAAAGCAGATGCAGCGGGGCTGCGGACTGGTGGCCTTGCACTACAGCACGTTCGCGCCGAACCGCATCGGGGCGCGGATGCTCGAGTGGCTCGGGGGCTATTTCGACTATCAGGGGGGACCCGATGGCAAATGGTTTTCCAAAATCCAGCACTGGCAGGCCGACTTGCGCCCCGGGACGGCCGATCATCCGATCTGCCGCGGCGTGAAGCCGTTCCAAATCAGGGAAGAGTTGTATTACAACCTGCGGTTCCAAGACGACGACGCGCGCCGCAGCCCAATCTTGCTCACCCGGCCTCCCGGCGAGCAGGCCGATCAGGCCGTGGCCTGGGCGGTCGAGCGAAAGGAGGGCGGCCGCGGATTCGGGTTTACCGGGGGTCATTACTTCGACAATTGGAAGAACGACGATTTTCGCCGGCTGCTACTCAACGCCATCGCCTGGACCGCCCACGTCGAGGTGCCCACGGCAGGCGTCGATTCACAGTTGGGCGATGCGCCCGAGAAGATCCGAGCGCTGATCGTCACCGGCCATCAATATCCGGGCCATCCCTGGCGGGAGACGACCGGGGCGCTCGGCGAATCGCTGGCCAACGATCCGCGGCTGTTGATCGCCACGGCGAACGACGTCGAAGCGCTGGCCCGGCGTTCGCTCCACACGATTGACGTTGTTTTGTTCAACTACTGCAACTGGGAGCGGCCGGGGCTGAGCGAGGCGGCGAAAACGAATTTCGTCCGGTTCCTTCGCAGCGGCGGCGGGTTGGTGATCGTGCACTTCGCCAACGGGGCGTTTCATTTCTCGCTGCCCAAGGCCGCCGAGTCGGACTGGCCCGAGTGGCGAACCAAGATTTGTCGCCGGGTTTGGGACCATTCGCTCGCTCCGGCCAGCGGCAAGATGAAAAGCGCGCACGACCCTTACGGGCCGCTGCGGGTCGACATCGCCGCGGCCAATCATCCCGTGACCCAGGGTTTGAGCAGTTTCGCCACGACCGACGAGCTCTATTTCAATCAGCAAGGCACGGAGCCGATCGAAGTGCTGGCCACGGCCCATTCCAAAGTTACCGATCGGGACGAACCGATCGCGTTCGTCTATCGTTATGGAGCCGCTAGGGTGTTCCAAACGCTGCTGGGACACGACGGCGCGTCGCTGCGCGCACCGGGAACGGCTCAATTGATCCGCCGCGGAACGCTGTGGGCGGCGGGCGCCGATCCGGGCAAGGCGGAGCCGATCGAGCCGAGCGACCCGGGCAATTTGACCGGCAAGCAGCTGGAAGTCCCTGGCGAAGCCTTTGGCAAGGCGTTCGATGTGCGCGGTGCGACGGCGATGGTCAAAGCTGCCGCCGTGTATCAGCAGCAACCGAAGACGGTCGAGCTGTGGGCCCGCCTCGACGCCAGTGATGCGTTCAACGTGCTCGTGGCTCAGAGCGTGAAGGAATCGGGCGAGCATTGGGAACTGTTCACCCAGGCGGGAGACGGCCACCTGGCTGCGTTTGTGCCCGGCTACGAACCGAATCACGTTCACAGCGCCTGCCACATCTGCGACGGACGCTGGCATTACCTGGCGATGACTTTTGCCGACGACGAGCTGCGACTGGCGGTCGATGGCAAGTCAGTGGCCGAGAAGAAACTCGAGCGCCGGGCCGCAGCGGCCGAGCCAGGACCGCTGTGGATCGGCGGCTATCCGCCCGGTCAATTGGGCTGCCGCGGCTGGATCGACGAGCTGCGGATCTCGAAGGTCGTGCGGCCGGTCGATCGCGTGCCCAGCGGGCCGTTCGGCGACGACGAGCAGACGGTCGGATTGTGGCATTTCGACGCGCTGAAAGACGGCACGTTCGCCGACGAATCGGTGCTGCAATCGGTCGCCCGAGCGGCCACGCCCAAGGCCCCCGAGAAAGGGCACTTTTTCGGCTGGCAGGAATCGAGCGCCGTCGACGACCGCTGGAAGCAAATGGATACCGGCCCGTTCTTCTCGGGCACGATTCGCAGCCCGGGGCAGACGACGACCAAGGCGATCGCGATTCGCGTCGGCGCCGATCGGCAGGCGACGTGGTTGTTCGACACCGAGCTGATGCGGTTCAGTTGTGCCTGGTCGGGAAAGTTTCTGGAGTTCAATCCTCGGCGGTTTGGCTTGATCACGATTCCCAATGCCGCGGGGACCGAGCGCTTTCGCACGCCGGTCGTGCCGGGCTGGAGCCATGAGGATCGCTTCGACGATCCGCGGCAGCCGAAACCATTGGGGCCGCTGCCGCGCGACTGGGCCCATTATCGGGGCCTGTATCGCAACGAGGGACGCGTCACGCTGGCCTACACCGTAGGCGACGTCGAAATCCTCGATTCTCCCGGTGTGGAGACAGTCGACGGGCAAGAGCTGTTCAGCCGGTCGCTCGAAATTGGCGCGAGCCGCTTGCCGCTGGCGAGCCTATTGGCTCAAGCGCCGGCAGGTGCTCGGCACCGCCCGGTCGATGCTCAAGACTCCAGCACCCAACGCATCGTCGCCTGGCAGCACGATGGGCAACTGCTGGCGATCGCGCTCTGCGGAGGTGGGGCGGGGGATGAGTTGAAGCTGGATGGCGATTCGCGGGCCGTGCTGCGGCTCGCGCCACAAGAAAACGTGCGGCGGCTGAAGCTGATTTATTGGATCGGGCCCGAGCAAGCGTGGGAGGGATTTTTGGCGGCCGTGAAAGCGACCACGGCGACCGCGGCGAGCGATCGGCCAAGTCGCGACCCAGGTCCGGCCCTGTGGACCGCCGCGATTACGACCGAGGGGCGCACGAGCAGCGAGGCCAAGCCCTATGTCGTCGATACGCTCACGCTGCCCTTGGACAATCCGTATCGGGCGCTGATGTTCCTCAGTGGGATCCACTTTTTTGCCGATGGCGATGCGGCCATTTCGACCGTTCACGGCGACGTGTGGCGCGTGAGCGGCATCGATGCCGGTCTAAAGCGGCTCACCTGGAAGCGGTTCGCGACCGGGCTGTTTCAGCCGCTGGGAGTGAAGGTGATCGACGAGCGGGTGTATGTCGTCGGCCGCGACCAGATCACCCGGCTCGTCGATGTGAACGGCGACGGCGAGGCCGATTTTTACGAGAATTTCAACAGCGACGGCGAAGTCACGCACAACCCACACGAGTTTGCCGCCTGCTTGGAAACCGATCGGGAGGGTAATTTCTATTACCTGCGCGGCGACAGCGGCGGTGCCAGCCGGCAAGACGGCTGTCTGCTGCGAGTGAGCCGCGACGGCTCGCGGCTCGACGTCGTCGCCACGGGGCTGCGGAACGGCAACGGCCTGGCGATCGGCCCGCAGGGATTGGTCACCGCCGCGCCGCAAGAAGGGGTGTGGACGCCGGGATCGTCGATCTGCGCGATTCGCGAAGGGGGCTTTTACGGGATGATGGACGTGCATCACCGGAGCGAAAAGCCGACGGCGTTCGATCGGCCCTTGTGCTGGATTCCGCGGCCGATCGATAGCTCCTCGGGAGGGGGAGTTTGGGCCGGCGCCGCTTGGGGGCCGCTCGCGAACCATCTTTTGCATCTGTCGTACGGCCGCTCGACGATGATGGCCGTGCTCACCGAGAACGTCGGCGGGGTGTGGCAAGGTGGTGTCGTGCCGCTGCCGCTCGCGTTCGAGTCGGGCTTGGTTCGTGGCCGGGTGCGGCCCCAGGATGGACAGGTTTATGTCGGCGGCTTGAACGGCTGGGTGACCAATGCCGCGCGCGACGGCTGCTTGCAGCGTGTCCGGTACACCGGGTTACCGTGCGATCTGCCGACCGAATTGCATTTCGTCGAGGGGGGCGTGCTGGTCGGCTTTTCGCGGCCGCTCGAACGCAGCACGGCCGAGGATCCGACGAACTACGACGTCGAAGCGTGGAACTACCACTGGACGAGCGCCTACGGTTCCCCCGATTTCAAAGTTTCGGATCCGCACGCCGAAGGGCACGACGAACTGGAGATCGATTCGGCAACCTTGCAGCCCGACGGACGGACCGTCTTTCTGGCGATCGGCTCGCTCAAGCGGGTGATGCAGATCGCGATTCGATTTGCCGTGCGATCGGCCGACGGCACGGCGATCGAATCGGCTCTTTACGGCACGATCAACGTGCTGGGGCCACGGCCCGACGGATTGCAAGTCGCTGCCGCGACACGCGCACCTGGGCAATTCGAGCCCCAGGATAAGGAATCGCTAAGGCCGGGGTTGAAAGTCGCTTTCACGCAAGCGGGCGATCCCGCGGATGGCGGGCAGGCCGTGCACGACGTCCGCGTGCTGCGCGTGCCCGCATGGCACGTCGCGGAGGAAGAGGCTCCGGCGGTTTTTTTGCGGCCTGGTCCGTTCAAGGCCGAGGCCGAGGGCTATTTGCACGCCGAGCTCAAAGGCGTCTATCGCTTTTCATTGGTTGGTACTGGCGTGGCCTCGCTTATCGTCAATGATAAGAACCTTTTCACCGATCGGCGACTGACGGCCGCTGTGACCGAGCCGGTGGAAGTGACTCTGACGAAGGGTTTCAATCGGCTGCGGATTTCCTATGCCAGTCCGCCGGCAGGGGATGCGGCGCTGCGACTGTTGTGGAGCAGCGACGGTTTTGAGCCGGAATTGGTACCGGCGGCAGTTTTGATGCACGATGGCCGCGACGCGGAATTGACGGCTGCACGGCAATTGCGCGCCGGGCGCGAACTATTCGCGGAGCGCCGCTGCACGAATTGTCATACGCCGCCTGCGCCATGGACGGCGGCGAAGGCGGAGGCCATGCCTGAGCTGGGGCAAGACGCGCCGCGACTGTTGGACGTCGGTAGCCGACTGCGGCCCGAGTGGATGGCGGCCTGGCTCGTCGATCCCACATCGGTTTGCGACGGAGCAACCATGCCACGTCTGCTCCACGATCGGCCGGGACAATCGATCGGCCGGCAGGCGGCCGACATCGCGGCCTATCTGGCGACGCTCGGAACGCCTCCGGCAGCGAGCGATCCCGCCCCGAGCGAGGAGCGTTTAGCCGCAGGCGAAGCGCTGTACGAAGACTTGGGCTGCATCCAGTGTCATCGCTTCACTCCGCCTGCCGAGCGGGATGAATTCGGCCGCACGTCGCTGGCCCTGGCGACCGAGAAATTTCAGCCCGGCGCCTTGGCCCGCTATCTGAGGGTGCCGCACGCCGATTTTGCCTGGTCGCCGATGCCCGATTTTCATCTCAGCGACACGGAAGTGGCGGCGCTGGTGGAAACGATCCGCGATAAGGCAACGGCCAGGCTGCCAGCCGGCGAGAACGCCAAGGGGGACGCCGCTCGCGGCCGCGAGCTGTTTGCCGCGGTAGGTTGCGGGCAGTGTCATCGGGCTGAGTCGGCTCAACTGGTCGGTCCGCCGCGGCACATGGACATTTGGAGAGCGGCTGCGACGCGTGGCTGTTTGGCCGACGATGCCTGGGCGCGGGGAGAAGCTCCGGATTTAGGATTCAACCTCGAGCAGCGGGAAAGCTTGCGGGCCTATTTGAAGCGAGACGCCGGCAATCTTCTGCACGAAGTGCCGGCCGAGGCGTCGCAGCGGCTCATGACGCGACTGCGCTGTGCGGCGTGTCATGGCCGCGACGGCGTGTCGAGCCGTGCCGGGCAAATCCTGGAGGCTGAGGGAACGCGCGGCCTCGCGCCGGAACAATTGCCTTCGCTCACTTGGACGGGCGAGAAACTGCACGCGACTTGGACCGAACGGCTGCTGGCCAGCAAGCTCGACTACCGTGCCCGGCCGTGGCTGGCGGCCCGCATGCCGGCGTTTCCGGCTTGGAGCGCGGCAATCGCTTGGGGACTGGCGGACGAGCATGGAGTGCTGGCCGACGATGCGCCGCCCGACGAGCCCGCGGCGGTCGAAACGGGCCGGCTGCTCTCGCTGAAAGGGACGGGGCTGGATTGCCGGCAGTGCCACGGACTGGAAAAACTGACAGTTAAGTTGGAGACCGGCGCGCAAGGCATTAGTTTCTTGCACGTGGCCGAGCGGCTGCGCTACGACTATTACCGCCGCTGGATGCTCGATCCGTTGCGGGTCGAACCGTCGACCAAGATGCCGCGGATTTCTCCCGACCGGCAGCACACGGCCGCCGGCGGCATTCTGGACGGCGACGCCCG
>DATJTR010000680.1:0-5338 GCA_035503215.1 Pirellulales bacterium | reverse complement strand
GAACATCAAAATGGCGTGCCGGGGGGACGACGCGGCGACGGCGAGTGGATGATCGCCGAAGCGTGCGAGTATCGCGAGAATTTTTGTCATCTGCCAGCCGAGATGGCCGTGCTGCTGGCGATCGAAGCCGATCATTTCGATTACTATCGCTCGCTGGCGCAGTTGGAAACGGCGTTCGGACGATTCGTCGGGGCATTGCCGGCCGGTGGGCGTTTGTTGTACGCGGCCGATTGCCCTCGGGCCTGCCGCGTGGCTCGCACGGTGCGGTGCGCGAGCGAATCGTTTGGCCTCGATGCGGCCGGCGCCGATTGGCGGGCCGAGATCGAGCATGTCGCGGCCGCGCGGCACCGATTCGGGGTGCGCTATCGCGATCGGCTGCTGGGCAGCGTCGAGCTGGCGGTGCCGGGGCGGCACAATGTCGTCAACGCGCTGGCGGCGGCCGCGGCGGCATTTCATGCCGGCGCGTCGTGGCGGGCGATCGCCGCCGGCCTGGCCTCGTTCGCCGGTTTGCGACGGCGGCTGGAGACGATCGTTGATGGGCCGAACCTGGCCGTGATCGACGACTACGCCCATCTGCCGACCGAGATCGCGGCAGGTTTGGCCACGGTGCGCGGGATGTATCCCGGCCGGCGGATCTGGTGCGTATTTCAGCCGCATCAAGCTTCGCGAACGGCGCATCTGCTGGACGAGTTGGCCCTAAGTCTGCAAAATGCTGATAAACTTGTCGTGGCCGAGATTTTTCGAGCCCGTGAAGCTGCCGCGATGCCCGGTGAGGCGAGCGCGGCGGATTTGGCTCGGCGGGCGGCCGAGTTGGGCGCCGACGTGGCGGCAGGCCACGCGAGCGAAGAAATCGCAGCCACTTTGAAGCGTGCTCTCGGGCGGGGCGACGTTGTCGTCACGCTGGGGGCCGGAGACATCGGAAAACTTGCGCATGACATCGCTCAGCGGTTTTGAAAAAATCGTTCGCCCCGGTGAACCGCTGGCGCCCCACACCTGGTTTCATTTGGGTGGGCCGGCAGAGTTCTTCGCCGAGCCGACGAGCATCGAAGAACTGGCGGCACTGGTTGCCCGCTGCCGGAAGGAAGACATTCCAGTCCGGCTGTTGGGAGGCGGCTCGAACATCGTGGTGCGCGATGCGGGCGTGCCGGGAGTCGTGCTGCACCTGTCGCAGCCGGCGTTCAGCGAAATCAAGGTCGCTGGTGGAGTCGTCACGGCGGGGAGCGGCGCCAAACTGGGGCACGTCATTTCGACCGCGGTCCGCGAAGGACTGGGCGGATTGGAAACGTTGGTCGGAATTCCGGGCACGCTGGGGGGCGCTCTGCATGGCAACGCTGGCGGGCATGGCGGCGATATCGGCCAATGGACCAGCGAGGCGACGGTGATGACGCGGAGCGGCGAGATCATCACGCGCCGCCGCGAGGACCTGGTGTTTGCCTACCGTCAGAGCTCGCTCGACGAGCTCGTGATATTGAGTGCCCAGCTTCGCTTGGAGCCGGAAGATCCGGAGGATTTGACCAAGCGCATGCAGAAGCAGTGGATCATCAAGAAGTCGAGCCAGCCGCTCAGTCACCAGAGCGCGGGCTGCATTTTCAAAAACCCGCGCGGCATGAGTGCCGGCATGCTGATCGATCAGGCCGGCTTGAAGGGGACGCGCGTCGGCCAGGCCGAGGTGAGCGATCGTCACGGCAACTTCATCGTGGCCAACCCGCAGGCCACGAGCGACGACGTACTGAAACTGATCGACCTGGTCCGCGAGCGAGTCGCCGAGCGGCTGGGGATCGAGCTGGAACGCGAAATCGAGATTTGGTAGGCGGGCGTGCCACTAACCCGACGCGCCAGCGAGGGATGCTGACGAAGATCCCTCGCTGGCGCGTCGGGTTAGTAAAGGAGCGGTCGTTTGCCGCCGGGCACTCGAGCCCAGATAGGTAGACCGGCCGAGAAAGCTTGTAGCCGTCAGGGAGGATGGCAATGATGATACGTGTCCCGAAACGCGCGCGCCTGCGCATTGCCGTGTTGGCCGGCGGCCAATCGGCCGAGCGGGGGGTGAGCCTGGCGAGCGGGCAGCATGTCGCCGAGTCGCTGGCCCGGCTGGGTCATTGGGTGGTCGGCATCGATCCGGTCGACAGCCCCTGGGATGAGAGCGAGTGGGACGAGTTGCACGCCGCCGAGCATGGCCGCGTGGCGGTGAACCTGCCGGCGATCGATCCGGCGAATTGCCGGTTTCTGGCCGCGCGGCTGCGCGACGTCGATTGGTCGGCGATCGATGCCTGCTTTCTGGCCCTGCACGGCGGCGCGGGAGAAGATGGCCGCGTGCAGCGGTTCTTCGAGGAACTGCGGATCCCGTTCACCGGGCCCGGTTCGCACAGTGCCGCCGTGGCCATGAGCAAGCAAGCGACCAAGGGAGCTTTGCGGGCGGCCGGCGTGTCGACTCCCCATGAAGTCGTCTTCGACGCCGACATGCCGCTGGCGGTGCTCAGCGAGCGGGCCGCGGCACTCGGTTTTCCGGTGGTGGTTAAGCCCGACGGCCAGGGTTCGAGCCTGGGCGTGGGGTTGGCCCGCGACCGCGAAGCGATCGCCGCCTGTCGGGAAGAAGTATTGCAGTACGGCGATCGCGGTTTGATCGAGCCGTTCATTGCCGGGCGCGAATTCACCGTAGCGTTGTTGGGACGCGAAGCGCTGCCGATCGTGGAAGTGCTGGTCGATGAGCCAGTGTTCTCGTTTGCGGCGAAATACGACCAGGCGGTGCACCATTTCCGCGTCGCCCAAGATATGCCCGGCGACGAAGAGACGGCAATTCGGGGCGCGGCGGTGGCCGCGGCCGCGGCGCTCGACACGCGGGGACTGGTGCGGGTCGATTTGCGGCTCGACGAGTCGGGCCGGCCTTGGGTGCTGGAGCTCAACGCGATTCCCGGCCTGACGCAGGCCAGCCTGGCACCGCTCGCCGCCCGGCATGCCGGCTGGGAGATGCCGGAGTTCTGCGAACGCTTGCTGCGGAATTGCCTCGACGAAGTGGTGACTGATGGTCGATCGCGGCGGCCGGTCGCCGAGATGTTGCATTGCGGAGGAGAATCGAGATGAGCCCCAAGAAGAGCGACAAAGGCGGCGCTGTGGCCGAAGCGGAAGCGCCGGTCGGTGGACTGCCCGGGCTGGTGCGGCGAAACATCCGCTGGTTGGTGTTCTTGGGGGTGTTTGTCGGCGCAAGCGCCTTCGGCTGGAAGCTGCTGTGGGAATCGGTCCGCGACCAGGTCGTCGGCGCGGCGGAATTCCACATCGATCCCGAGCAGATCACGATGACGCCGCTGCCGGCCTGGATTCATACCGACCTCAAGGCCGAAGTGCTGCGCGACGGCAGCTTGGACGAAGGCCTCTCGCTGTTGGATCCCGAACTCACGGTCCGAGTGGCCCAGGCGTTCAGTCAACACTCGTGGGTGGCGAAAGTGACGCGGGCGAGCAAACAAGCGCCGACCGGCGTGACGGTCGACCTGGTGTATCGGCGGCCGGTGGCGATGGTCGAAGTGCGCGGGCAAGGCTTGTTTCCGGTTGATGCCGACGGGACTCTGCTGCCGACCGCCGACTTTTCGCCGACCGATGCCTTGCGCTACGTGCGGATCGCCGAGATCGGGACGATGCCGATCGGGCCGGTCGGCACGCGGTGGGGAGACACGCACGTGACCGGAGCGGCCAAAATCGCCGCGGCGCTGGTCGACGATTGGGAGAAAATGAAGCTCTACAAGATCGTGCCGGCGGCCCGGCAGGTCGAGGCCAACGGCGTGGAAGCGGACACGTACGAGCTATACACCGTGGAGCGAACGCGGATCGACTGGGGCCGGCCGCCGGGAGCCGAAACGAACACCGAGGCCAAGGCGGCGCAAAAAATTGAACGGCTACGGCAATACGCCGAACAACACGGCGGCACGCTGGAAGACCCCTCGGGCCCGCAGCGGCTCGACGTCCGCTCGGCCAGCAGTTTGACCGTCGCCCCACGCCCGGCGATCCAGTCGCTGCCGGCAGCCCCGGGCCAGTAGACCTGGCGAAACGCCACGAGCGACCGGCGGGGCAACGCGGACCGCATCAACTGAGCAGCAGTTGCAAATCCTCGACCGTCAGGTTTTGCAGCAGGCTATTGTCTGCCGAAACGATCGCATCGGCCAAATCGCGCTTCTGTCCCTGCAACTGCACGATCTTTTCCTCCACCGTGCCGCGCGCGATCAACCGATAGGCGAAAACGGGGCGTTTTTGCCCGAGGCGATGAGCCCGGTCGATGGCCTGCGCCTCCACGGCCGGGTTCCACCACGGATCGAGAATGAAGATGTAATCGGCGGCGGTCAGGTTCAAACCTTGCCCGCCAGCCTTGAGGCTGATGAGAAACAGCTTGCATGCTGGATCGCTTTGAAAGCGATCGATCACCGCCTGGCGCTTCGTCGTCTTGCCGTCGAGATACTCGTAGCAGATCTCGCGCCGATCGAGCTGCCGGCGTACGATGGCCAGCAGACTGGTGAACTGCGAGAACACGAGAGCCTTGTGCCCTTCGTCGACCAACTCGGTCAGTTGTTCGAGCAGGGTGTCGAGCTTGGCGCTGCTGCCATCGATCGCTTTCTTGTCGAGAAGTCCGGGATGACAAGCCGCCTGGCGCAGCCGCAGCAGCGCCTCCAACACGTGAATCTTTGCTTTGTTGACGCCCACCCGGCCGACCCGCTCGAGCAGCGATGCGCGATAATGATCCTTCAGTTCGTCGTAGAGCTTGCGTTCTTCGTCACCCAGTTCGCAGTACAGGGTCTGTTCGGTCTTCTCGGGCAAATCGGCGAGAACTTGTTGTTTGGTGCGCCGCAGCATGAATGGCCGCAAAGCTTTGGCCAGGAGCAGCACGTCCTCCGCGGCGGGTTCGGGGACGGATCGAGCCGGCCCCCCTTGGCGGCTGTTTCGCTGAGGTTTGAATAGCCGAGTCGACGTTTTGTTGCGGCCGAGCATTCCCGGGTTGAGAAACTCGAACAGCGACCACAGATCGCCCAAATGGTTTTCCACCGGAGTGCCCGTCATCGCCAACCGGCGCCGCGCGGAGAGCAGGCGGCAGGCCTTTGCCGACTGTGACGAAGCATTCTTGATCGCCTGGGCCTCGTCGAGAATCACGAAGTCGAACTCGTGCTGGCAGAGTTTGGCGGCATCGCGCCGGAGGGTGCCGTAGGTCGTTACGACCAGGTCGTAACGATCCAACTGGCCGAGCGCCGTCGAGCGGTCCAGTCCCGTGAAGCTCAGCACCCGCAGTTCGGGCGTGAAGCGTGCGGCCTCCTCGATCCAATTGAAGACCAGGCTCCGCGGTACGACGACGAGCGATGGCCCG
>DATJTR010000679.1:0-4113 GCA_035503215.1 Pirellulales bacterium | reverse complement strand
GATCGGAGTGCTGGGCAGGATGATGGCGAACTCTTCGCCGCCATAGCGAGCGGCCAGGTCCATTTCGCGGACGGTCGTGCCGAGCGTGGCGGCCACGTCGCGGAGCACCTGGTCGCCGGCCTGGTGGCCGTGTTTGTCGTTTAGTTTCTTGAAATGATCGACGTCGATCATGATCAACGAGAAGATCGTCTTGCGGCGAGTCCACTCGGCGAAGCGGCGATTCATTTCGTCGTCGAGCGCCCGGCGGTTGCTCAGCAGCGTCAACGGGTCGGTGCGAGCGACCGTGGTTTGGGTCTCCAGTTCAGCGGCTTGCCGCTGGAGTTTGACTTCGGCCGTGGCCAACTGCTCTTGCAGCCGGGCATTGGCCTTGACGATATCGTCGATCGATTTGAGCACGACGTCGTTTAGCGGGGCGCCGGATCGGTCGGCGGCCCCCAAGTCGGTGCTGATTTCACGCACCCGGGTGCTGTGTTCGCCGACGTCCTGAGCGACGCGATCGGCCAAGGCTTGGATCTGGGCCGCGGCCTGGGCTGCCCGCTCTTTTTCCTGCCCCGACGATTTGCGGTTGCGCACGCTCCAGCGACCCAGCCCAAAGCTGATCGCCAGCAAAAGATAGACAATCGCCAGTTCGACGCTCCAAAGCGCCCAAGACGAGCCCGGATTGCTCAACATCGCAGTAACCACTCAGATTAATGGGTGTCAACGACTGCCCTCGGCCCCAAGGAAGATTAGGTTACAGGTGGAGTGTGTCAAAACGCATCAAACGTTTGTTGGTGCGATGTTTTTGGCCAATGACAGATCGGCCCAACCGGGGGGCGACGCGTCGGAGTCTTGAGGGCCGGGGCGGTCATGCGGTTGTTACAGTCGTTGCAGGTGGCCCCGCGCAAGAGAGAGTGGTCGCTCGTCGCGCAAGAGATTGCAAACCTAGAGCGCTCATCGACGCAGGTTGGCTCGCACGCTTCCTGGCCGAGCTTGCCAGATTTTGCATCGCGACGCGCACAGAAAGATGCGCGAGATGGCGCGGGTTGAAACAAATATCGCCAGGCGCCCGAGCAACGTCGCGCTTGTCGCGAATCTGCCGCCAGACCACAGATCGCTAGCGAGCGCCGCCCCAACCGGGCAAAGAACGCACGCCCCCCAATGCCGGGATGGGCCCGATCTGGATCAGTGCCGAAGGAGACGTCGCGTACGGCGGCGGTGCGTAATTGCCATACGACGGGACGTTGTACCAGGTGTTGCTGGCGTTCCAGCCGCTACGACTGGTTGGGTACGCGCCTCGTCCCGACCCGTTCCACCGAGCCACCGTCCCCGATTGTGGCGCCGGAGCGGCCGCTGCCGCGGGGGCGCGATAATCCTGCCGCTGCCGCCACGCTGGGCGGGCAATTGCGGCCGACGCTTCAACCGCCAGGACGTTCACGGCAAGGGCCAAAACAAATCCGACGGAGACAGCGTGCACAATCATCATCCGCCTCCCAGCGAGTGGCATGGTCTAACTTTCACGATGGACATCGCCACGGGACGGCAAGCGCCCGCGACGAGACGACCCTTTGTTAGCCGTAACCGGCAAACCGCGCCACCGCCCTGCGGCCGGCATCAAGCCTGGAACGAGCTGCCGCAGCCGCACGACTTGACGGCATTCGGGTTATCGAACGTAAACCCGCGCTTGTCCAATCCTTCGTAAAAATCGACGGTCGTGCCGTCGAGATAGAGATCGCTCTTTTTGTCGACGACAACGCTGACGCCATGCTGTTCGGTCTTGGCATCCATTTGTTCGTCGAAGTGGTTGTCAAAGCCCAAGGCATACGAAAAACCGCTGCAACCGCCGCCCGTGACTCCGACCCGGAGCAGCGTCTCAGGACCGTAGCTTTGTTCTGACAGGATGCGCTTGATTTCGTGGGCGGCTTTTTCGCTCAACTTGATTGACATGACAGACTTTCCTCGCGCGGGGCAATGATTTTTCACAACCACAACTGCGTAAATTATACGATGCCGGGCCGAAAAAAAAGCGGCTGAGGGCCGATTCCGCGGCCGGAGAAAGCGGTTTGATCTAGGCCAAACTGCTCAGTTTTCGCAGTCGTTCGACCGCCCCGGCGACGATTGAGGTGGCAAACTCGATTTCCTCGGCGGTGTTGAATCGGCCCAGGCCAAACCGCAGGCTGCTGCGGACCGCGTCGGCGTCCAGGCCCAACGCAGCCAGAACGTGGCTCGGCTCGGGGTTGGCCGACGTGCAGGCACTGCCTGAACTTACCGCCAATTGCTTCGTATCGAGGATCAGCGCCTCGCCATCGACGGAGGCGAAGCTGACGTTGAGGTTGCCGGGTAGGCGCAGGCCCGGAACATCGAGCGCTGGGCCATTGAGCGTAACGCCGTCTAGGGCCGAAATCAGGCCTGCAAACAATCGATCCCGCAAGCTTGCCAGCCGGACCGCTTCCGTGGACATTTCGGCCAAAGACAGCTCAAGTGCCGCGGCGAGTCCAACGATTCCCGGCACGTTCAAGGTGCCGCTGCGTAGACCGCGCTCGTGCCCGCCGCCGGCGATTTGGCATTCGAGCCGCACCGGATCGGCGCCTTGGCGGACATACAAGGCCCCGACCCCTTTGGGGCCGTAGAACTTATGGGCGCTGAAGCTGAGCAGATCGACACCAAGCGTGGTAACGTCGACCGGAATGCGACCCACGGCTTGCGTGGCGTCGCAATGCAGCAAGACGCCGCGGCTGCGACAGATGCGGCCGATTTCCGCCAGGGGCTGAACAATGCCGATTTCGTTATTGGCCAGCATCACGGAAACCAGCAGAGTGTCGTCACGGAGGACCGCGGCCAACCGCTCGGGATCGAGCCAGCCGGCACGCGAACTGCACGCCGATTCGACCGGGAGGAGCGTCAATTCGCAGCCGTGACGCGCCAATCGGCGGAGGGGGTCGAGCACGGCTTTGTGCTCGGTCACGACGGAAACGAGATGATTGCCGCGCCGGCGAGGGCGCTCGGCAACGCCGCGGAGCGCGAGATTGTTACCTTCGGTGGCGCCGCTGGTGAAGACGATTTCGCGTTCTTGGGCGCCGATGGCTGCGGCCACTTGGGCCCGCGCGGCATCGACGGCGGCTTTGGCTTCCCAACCGAAGGCGTGTGTCGTGCTGGCCGGATTGCCAAAGATCTCCGTCCAATAGGGGCTCATGGCCTCGACCACGCGGGGATCGACCCGAGTGGTGGCATGGTTATCCAGATAAACGCAACGATCGTGCATGTTTGACCGGCCACTCGCCTGCCGTCGAGAATGCGGGATACCGCAACTAACTTCAAGATAATCAGGACATTAGCGCGTTTGCGGCCGCGTTGACACTGGGCGTTTCATGGGACATTATAAGGTTTAATTCCATAGAGAAGAGGCTGGCGCCCAACAGGTCGTTCGTTCGGGCTAAACAGGAACTGCCGGCGGTCGGTGGTTGGAGGGAGCCCACCCATTTTCCGAAGCAGCGTGCGTTCCAGAGAATTCCGGCCAAAAAAGGGTCGGAACGATTGCGCGCCGCGTGGGAGGCTGGCATGTTGCGTGTGGTGTGCGGCGAGTGCGGCAAGAAGCTGGAGATCCCAGATGCTTGGGCGCACAACGTCGTCAAATGCCCTCAGTGCCGGCAGCCGATCGACATGGAGGAGCGCGACTCGGCCGAGTGTGCCGTCAAGTTGGGCCAATTCCTGAATGAGAATTTGGGGGCCGACGAGGCGGCGGGAACGAAAAAGGGCCCTGCCAAACGTTCTTCCTCGTCCGGTTCGCATCAGCCCTCCCCTTTCGACCTGGCCTGGGCTCAGGTGCAGGCCTTCGCACAGCGCCATCGGATGGTGGTGGGGTGCGCCGCTGGTGCACTGGCGTTGATCATGCTTGACGCGACCTGGCTGCACACCGGCACCTTGACCGCCGGTGCGATAGCAGGTGTCTTTGCGGCCGCTGCCGCTTGGAATTCGGAGATGCGCAGCCGCCTGCCTACGGCGGCTCGGCGCGCGGAAATCGAATACAAAGTCGCCCTCGGGTTGATCGCCCTGCTGGGATTGCGGCTGGCGTATTTCGCTTACTCCGAAATCATGGCGATCGTCTCGGCGGAGAATCTGGAGACGGTATCGCCA
>DATJTR010000678.1:0-6027 GCA_035503215.1 Pirellulales bacterium | reverse complement strand
TCTTCGATCGTCTCGTGTGGCTTCAGCTCACCATCGAGTCCCACCGGTTGCAGGCCATACAGCGGAATGTCGGGCCCCAATCGTTTCGCCAGGCGGCGAAACTCCCACAAATTTCCTGAGATTCCGGGCAGGCACACTAGGGGCGGGTGCGCATCGGACTCCTGCAGAACCACCAGGCAAGCAGTCTGTTTGCCCAATTGCGGATCGCGCAGCAGCTCGGCCAACTGTTCGATCGTCGGCCTTTCGAGCAATGAAGCCGGCGGTAGGCTACGGCGGAATTCGCGCTCGACGCGGGCAAACACCCCGACGGCGGACAACGAATCGCCCCCCAATTCCAGGAAGGTGTCGCGAATGCCGATCGGGCGAACGCCCAGTTCGCGCTCCCAGATGCTGACTAATTGAGTCTCAATCTCATCGCGCGGCGGTGCAAAATCCTCGGGCAGCTCGCGGCGGTTTTCCGGTTCGTCGGCACAAGTCCGCGGAGCGCTGTCGGGCAGCGCCGACCGATCGACCTTGCCGTTCACGTTCAGCGGCATCCGGTCGAGACGCACGAACCGCGCCGGGATCATGTACTCGGGCAACGTCTGCCGGAGAAAGTCGCCGATCTCCTTGTCGCCAATCGCCGCTTGCGGACTCAGTACCAAAAACGCCACCAGCGACTTCGAGCCCGATGCGCCCTGCCGCGCGACCACTGCCGCTTCGTTCACCGCCGAATGCCGCACCAACGCCGTCTCGATTTCGCCCAGCTCAACGCGAAATCCGCGAATCTTCACCTGGTGATCGATTCGGCCCAAGAATTCGATGTCCCCATCTTCGAAATACCGGCCCAAGTCGCCAGTGCGGTACAGCCGCCCGTCGGCGCTATCGGAACGGGAATCCGGGACAAACTTTTGCGAATTCAGATCCGGTCGATTCCAATAGCCCACCGCGACCCCGTCGCCGCCAATACAAATCTCGCCGGTCTCGCCGACCTCGCATTGCCGTAGATCGTCGTTGAGCACGTACATTGCCTGGTTCGCCAACGCCCGGCCATAGGGAATGCTTTTCCAAGTCGGATCAACCGCGTCGATCGGATAGAAAATTGACCAGATCGACGCCTCGGTCGCACCACCCAGGCTGATGACCTTCGTCCGCGGTGCGATGGCACGGATTCGATCCGGCAAGGAAACAGGTATCCAGTCACCGCTGAGCATCACCAGCCTTAGCGAGCTAAAGCCGTCGCCACAGCGCCCCGCCGCGTGCGTCGTGAACATTTCCATGAACGCCGGCACTGAGTTCCACACCGTGACCTGGTGCCGCGCGATTAACTCCGCCCAATACGCCGGCTCGAAATGCCGTTTGGGATCCGGGATCACGATCGTGCCACCGACGGCCAGCAATCCGAAGATGTCATAGACCGAAAGATCGAAGCAGAGTGATGACAGTGCCAAGACGCAATCGCCGACTCCCACCTGAAAACGGGCGTTGATGTCGATAATGGTGTTCGCGGCCGCGCGATGCGTGATCATCACCCCTTTGGGCCGGCCCGTCGAACCGGAGGTGTAAATCACATAGGCCAGCGCGTCGGGCGTCATTTCGGGGAGCTGCTCGAGTACCTGCTCAGTCGGCTCGCTAGCCAGCTCGTCAACCGCCACGACCTCGATCGCTCGATCACAAAAACGGTTCGCTTGCGCCCGGTGCGTCACCAGCACTTTGAATCCCGCATCATCGAGCATGAAGCCCAGGCGATCCGCGGGATAGTCCGGATCCAGCGGCACGTAGGCGCCGCCGGCGAGCAGGATCCCGTAAGCGCCCACCACCATGTCCACCGAACGCTCCAGGCTTAAGCCGACCAGTTCACCGGGCTTGACCCCGCGCTCGCGCAGATGGCGAGCAAGACCGACCGCCCGGCGCTGCAATTCCGCGTAGGTAACTTGCTCGTCGGCAGTAATCACGGCCACGGCATTGGGGTGCGCCAGGACGCCAGTGCCGACCAGTTGTTCCAGCCGCGTGTCAGCAAGTCTGCGCTGGCGCGCGACGGCGCCGTTCGCCAGGCCTGGCGCACGCTCCGTGGCGGCATTTCCTGCGACGGGGACATCTCCCTCGATCGTCGACGACCAAGATTCCAAGGTTTCTCGCTCCGCTTCAAATGATTCTTCGATCGAACTGCGGTTCACGTCATCCTCCGTTCGAGCTGCCCAAGGCTCCGTCTTGTTCTCTACTTCGCTCACGTGTACAAAGCCGCGCTGCCCTTCGTCACACTCATTTGCCAACCCTATCTTGCCGCCATCGCAGTCACCGGCACCGGTGCCACTTGCGGTATGCGGTATCGCGTCGCCAACTGCCGTATCCGTTCATCCACGGTAGCCAGCGGTCGAATGCTCATGAACGTCAGCGAATAACACAGCAGGAGTGTTTCCACTTGCGAAAAATCTCCCGCCAAAATCATGTAATAGAGAAACATCCCGGCCGACACAGGGTAGGACCATGATCGACGAAAGAAGCAATACGTGATGAATGCCAAGATCGGCAGCCCGGGAAAAATGCCGATCTCATAGAGGATCGTCACGAAGGTGTTCGGGTAGGCCTCGACGTCCTTGATGTACGAATACCCGAAGGAAAACACCAAATGCCGATCGTTTCGTCGGACCACGTTTCGCACGTTCTCGAATTCTTCGATCGTTCCCGGACCGTGACCGTAAAAATAATGCGTATCGAACGTGTCGATCAATCGAGTAATGGGAGCGATGAAACGCATGCGACCACTCGACTCGTTTTCGGAAAATTCGGTGGCGCGTTTCAAAAACGTCTGCCCCGCGCTGGTGAACAACACCACCGGAATCATCAGAATCACCGCGCCCACGGTGAGCGAACCAACCAGCTTCGGACGGTCAGCGAGCAAGCGGGGATACAATGCTCCTAGCATGATCAGACCGGTGCCGGAAAAAGCCGGGATGATGGCCGCACCGAATAACACGATGCGCCAAATTTGCTTGAAGAACAACGCCTCGATCACCAGCGCAATCGCCAACATGCGCGAATAATACGAGGGCTCGAACAGGACGATGCCGTAGGATTTGATGTACTGCGATCCCCAGGACAGCGGCTGGTGCGAATAATAGCCCTTGGCGACGAACTTTTCTGGCAACAGCGAGTAGACGTCGATGAGCTTGATACCGACCATCTGCACGGCGAATTGGGCCAGTCCCAATATTGCGACAATCGTCATACACAGCCGGTAATATCGCCAAAAGGGAATCGGCCCTCGGGGGTCCTTATGCACGAACATCCACACCGCGTAAATCACGATCAAATAGACGATTTTCGGATAAGACAGCTCCGGATCGTCGCTGTTCAAACAGGAGCACGTAATGATGCCGACTACCGCGCCGAGATAGAGCATCAGCCGCATGGCGTGCAGGTAGATTTGTCCGCGGAACAGCCAATATCCCATCACCAACCCACAAACCACCAGCGAGACGCCGACTTCGTACCGACCGCCCAGCGGAATCACAAAGCGCTGGCCGAACGTCAACGTGGCCGCCATGATCAGATAACTGATCGACGGGCCAGGATTGGCGGCGTTGTCGTGGCGAGCGTTGAACATGGCGTTGGAATCGGGAAGAACGTCGCTCTCATGCGGCGGCGTGACGTCGTGACGGTACCTTACAGAATCGTTAGAGAACGGCTGATTTATTCTCGGCTCTTCAGTTTTTTTATCGGGCCGCAGCGCACAGCGATGGGCTTCGTTCACAAAGACGCGACACGAGTTGGTCGATCAACGCCGATACGCGCCGCGGTGAGAAACGCTCTTGAACGCGCTCGCGCGCCGCGTCCGCAAGCTTCTGCCGCAGGGCCGGGTTCTTGAGCATTTCCACGATCGCCGCCGAAAGTCCCGCCTCGCCGTCAGCGACCAGGCAATGGATGCGATCGAGCAGCATCGTTCCCTCTCGGCCGCTCGATGTGGTGACGATCGGCAATCCATAGTTCGCGGCTTCGAGGGTCTTAAGCTTGACGCCACTGGCCTGCTGCTCAGGGACCACGGCAATTTCGGCCGCCTCGTAAAATGGCGCAACGCTGGCCACATCCGAATGCAGTGTGACGCCGGGAACTGCTCCCAGCTCGTCCGCCAGGCGAGTCGCTCCCTTGCCCACGATGCGCAACGTTGCCTCCGGGCACCGGGCGCGTACCTGTGCCATGACCCGCGTCGCCAGCCAAACGGCATTGCGCCGTTTGGGGGTCCACTCGTAACTCCCCATCAGCAAGAGGCTATGCGGTATCTTGCGGTGTGATGCGGGCGACGTGCTCACTGGGTCAACCGCCGGGGGAATGACTTCGAAGTCGGCACACACCGACCACTTGCGAAATCGTGCCGCATCTTCGTCCGACAGACAGACGCAGGAATCCGCGGAATCGAGGATCTTCGCCTCCAGGGACCGCACCTTTCTAGCGTCCCAGCGAAGCGCCATTCGGGTAGGATAGTTGAAACCCATGCGACTCAAGGACCCTGTCACGGCAGCTTCGCAATTGTGGGCAATGTACACGACGGGGCAGGGGGGGCGGGCCCATTTTCGCGCCACCCAAGCCGCACGCACGTGGTTCAAGAACACCACGTCCGGCTCCAATCGCTGTAGCAGCTGCGACAGTGCATCGACGCAGCCGGGATAATCGATCTGCATTTCCTGCATCGTGCGCCCGCTGCATACCGCGGCAACTTGCCGCGCTCGCTTCGCGTTGATGTCGCGGCGCGACAGATTGTGCACGCTCCAGCCGTCCGCCAGGGTTGCCGTGGGATCTTCCCCGCCGCGCAGGACGATCAGATGGACGTCATGCCGCCCGGCGAGAGATCGCAGCAATTGAAACGTGTAGATCGCAAAGCCGGTGTACACATCCGGCATCGGCTCAGCGATTACAACGACAACCCGTGCCATTGGAAAGCAGGCTCCTACAAAGAATCGACATCGATTTGCCTTTCTCCCGACACGCCGTCCTCCTGACGGCGCACCGGCCGGCAATTCGAACCATCCGCGCCGTGGCCGGACTCGTTATTGCGTCCGTTCACGGCATCACCTTCGGCAGATCAGGCGACTTTCACGAGTTGGCCGGATTGCTCCAACTGTGCGGCGACCTGGGCTTCGATCCATTCGTAAGTAATCCGCAACCCCTCCTCGAGCGAGATCTGCGGCTCCCAACCGAGCACCTTGCGGAGCAGCGTGTTGTCGGAGTTGCGCCCCCGCACGCCCTGAGGACCATCGATGTGCTTGCGGGTGATTTGAATGCCCGCCGCCTCGGCGACGATGTCCGCCAATTGGTTGATCGTGACCATACGGTCCTGTCCCAAATTGAGTGGACGATCGAAATCCGATTGCATCAGGCGATAGATTCCCTCTACGCAGTCGTCGATGTAGCAGAAGGAACGCGTCTGCTCGCCATCGCCCCAGATTTCGATTTCGTGTCTGCCGGTCAGCTTGGCCATGGCGACTTTCCGGCACATCGCTGCCGGCGCTTTTTCACGGCCTCCGGTCCACGTTCCTTCGGGGCCGAAAATGTTGTGGAAGCGCACCGTGCGAATATCGATGGGGAACTCGTGGTTGTAGTGAGCGCACAATTGCTCGGTGATCAGTTTTTCCCAGCCGTAGGCGTCTTGCGGCATTGCCGGATAAGCATCTTCTTCTTTCAACGGCGTGACGTTCGCGTCGGTCTGCTTGTATTCGGGATAAATGCAGGCCGAAGACGTGTACAAGTACTTCTTGACGCCGTTGGTCCGCGCCGCTTCCAGGGTGTGGAAATTGATCAGCGCGTTGCGGTACAAGATCCGGGCGTGATTCGCCGAAATGAACCCCATGCCGCCCATGTCGGCTGCCAGGGCAAACACCTGGTCGACGTCGCGGGTCGCCTGCAGGCAATTGTCCCAACGCACTAGATCCAGGACCTCGAACTCATCGGCTTCGCTCGTGCCGAACTCCGGGTGCTTGATATCGACGCCGCGGACCCAGTAGCCCCGCTGTTTCAAATAGCTTGTCAGATGGTGTCCGATGAAACCACCGG
>DATJTR010000677.1:0-6564 GCA_035503215.1 Pirellulales bacterium | reverse complement strand
TTCGATTGCAAGAGGTGCTTCAGGATTTCGTCGCTCACGTAGACGCTGCCTTTGCGCAGCACGCGCAGCGCCGTGCAGATTTCGTCGCTGGCGGCGTGCTTGCACACGTACCCCGCAGCCCCCGCTTCGAGCGCGCATTTGGCGTACACGATTTCATCGTGCATCGAGACGACCAGCACCATGACCTCCGGCCGGGCGGCCTTCATCCGCCGCACCAGGTCGAGGCCATTGCCGCCGCCCAGCGAGATGTCGACCGTCACGAAATTGGCGCCGGTCTTGCAGAACTGCTCCCAGGCCTCGGCCGCGTTTCCGGCCTCGCCGCAGACTTCGATTTCCGGATCGAGGCGCAAAATCCCCTGCAATCCCTGGCGGAACAGCGGGTGATCGTCGACGATCAGCGTGCGCCAGCGAGTCGCGCTGACGGCTGGCGAGGGGAGACTAATACGGGCTTGATCCACGATCCTATTTTTGATCATTGCGCGGCACTCCGCCGCCTAGTTGACAGATGAGCACCGTGCCTCCTTCCGGTGCTCCGGCGATCGAGAATGATGCGCCGATCAATTCTGCCCGTAGCCGTATGATCCTCAATCCCGTCCCCTCTTGCAATCCCTCGCCAGACCGATCGATGCCGATTCCATCGTCCTCGATCGTAAGCGTCACGTTAGGGCCACCGTCGAGCGACACTTGAATGCGCTGACACTGTGCATGCTTGACCGCGTTGTGAATCGCTTCGCGCGCGATGCGATACAAATGCCCCGCGCGGAATTCATCAAGCGCAACCGGCGGATCCGATGCCGCGAAACTGCATTGAATTCCGTAGTTCAATTGGGTCTGGATGGCGATTTCCCGCAACGCCAATTCGAGTCCGCCGGGATGGAACTCGATGGGTGCCAGTCCCTTCGACAATTGCCGCGATTGCGTTTTAGCATCCTCGGCGGCGTCGCGCAAGCGCTCTGCGGTTTGCCGCAATGGCTCACTCTGGGGGGTCGCATTCAGTTCGTTCACCAATGAGGTGGCCAACATGGCGATGCCGGCGATCTGCTGGCAGAGCCCGTCGTGAACCTCTTGCTCCAGATACCGCCGCTCGTCTTCGGAAATCATCGCCACGTCCTGTTCCAGCGCCTTGCGTTGGAAAACGTGTCCCAGCTGCACGCCGATATTGGCCGTGATCTCCATGAATCGTTCTTCTCGCGGCAGCAGTTCGGTGGAAAACAATTCCAGCGCCGCCACGGCCTCCCCTTTCAGCAGCACCGGAATCGCCATCGCCGATCGCAAACCAAACCGCGAAGGCGATTCGCGAACCCAGGAGACCTGGTCGACGTCGTCGATCCAGCGCGGCTTGCCTTCGCGCACCACCTGGCCCAGGAGCGTGCCCTCCAGCGGGATCTCGGTGCGCTCGCTCATCGCCTGAAACTCCGCCAGCCGCGCGCGAATCGCCGGCTCCATGGCGTCGGCAAACTGCCAGATGCCGGTCGATTTGAGCTGCGTCCGGTCGGGACTCGTCAGCCAGGCATGGCCGACGGCCCAGCGGTTATAATTGCAGATCCGCTTGAGGGCCGCATGGAGTGCTACCGTCACGGTAATCGCTTCATTGGCGGCCATGGTAATGTCGTGCAGCACGCTCATCGCAGTGACGCGGCTGCGGACCTGCTGTTCGAGCGACTCGCTCAGCACGCGCAACCGCCGCTCGCTTTCGCGCAGCGCGATTTCCGCCCGGGAACGTTCGATCCAATCCGAAGCTTGCCGGACCAAGAGGTCGAGCATGTGCAGCTTGCGGTCCGAAGGCCGATGCGGCGTGCGCCAATACGTCGCCACTTCGCCGATGACATGGCCCAATGGGGTTCCCAGCGGGGTCGACTGCAGGGCCTTGACGCCCGCCTGGCGTAGCAGTTCCAAGGCGGGCGTCCCGGCAAGCATCTCGCTCCGTTCCACGTCCGGAACGACCAGCCGGTTTCCCGTTTCCGCCTTCTCGTGCCAGAAGTTGACAAGCGTGGTCCAACTGCCGATCCCGTGGAGAAATGGCTGCTCGAATCCTCGCTGGGCCCGCACCTGGCTACCCCCCCCGGGGCCATCGAGCAATTGCAGCGTCGCGCCGTCGGCCTGCAGCAGTTCGGTCGCCGACGCCAGAATGTCATTCAACAAGGCATCGGGGTTGGCCTCGCGACTCATCCGCATGCCAATGCGGTGCAGCCGTCGCATGTCTTCCAGGTCGCTGGCCAACTGGTCCTTGAGGTCGCGCAGCTCCTCTTCCGAGTGTTTGCGCTGCGTGATATCGACGAACGTGATCACCACGCCCCCGATGCGGTGATCTTCGGCCTGGTAGGGTAGCACGCGCCGCAAGAACGTGCGGCCATCGACGCAGGCCACTTCGTCTTCGACCGGCACCAGCGTCAGCAGCACGCGCTCCGTGACCTCGGCCACGTCGTCGCGGACGAAGTCGTGGGCAAAATCGGACAGCGGCCGCCCGGCGTCCGATTCCTTCAGTCGGATGATTCGCGTCGCACCGGGCGTGAACCAACGGATCCGCACTTCCCGGTCGAGGCAAACCGTGGTCACGTCGGTGGCGGCCACCAGATTTTGCAGGTCGGCGTGCCGGGCCTCGAGTTCTTCGACCTTGAGTCCCAGTTGGCTGTTGACCGTGCTCAGCTCTTCGTTGAGCGACTGCAACTCCTCCTTGCTGGTTTCGAGCTCTTCGTTGGTGCTTTGCAGCTCCTCGTTGATGCTCATCACTTCTTCGTTGGCCGCCTTGAACTCTTCGTTCGACGACTCGAGCTGCTCGATCGTCGACTGCAAGTCGTCCTTCGTGGCCGCCAATTGATCTTCCAGTTGGCGGATGACCGCGTGGTCCTCCAATCCGTTCTCGACGAAGCGCGTTTTCTCCGCCGAATCGCCGTCCGTCCCCCCTTTCTCGGCCCCGTTGCCGGCGGCCTGCCGTTCCCGAGCCGGCGAGAGAGTGTCGAAGACCAAGAGCATCAGCCGGCGATCCTCCTCGGTGTCGGGTACCGGCCGGACCGAGATCCGCACTGCCGCGTATTGCCCGCCGTTTTGCACCTGGGCGTCGACCGTCACCGGCCTTTGCTCGCTGCGGGCGTGAAACACGGCACTGCGCAGCTTGGTCCGCAGCCCCCGGCGGACGTTTTGCAACAGGTCGCTCGTCGGCACGCCCGGCCCATGCTGCAAGTAGCGGTCGACGTCGCCGGTGATGTAAATCATCTGCCACTGATCGTCGATCAGCACCGCCGTCGGATTGAGCATGTCCATCAGCCAGTGGTTGGCCAGGCCAGCCAGGTGCGTTTCCCGCTGCCGCGGCGACGACCGTTCTTCCGCGCCGCCGTTTCCGCGCGGCATGCTCGGCGACATCAGAATCTCCAGCCGGTCGACCGGCGAAGTTCCCAGCCGCTGGTAAAGTCGCCAGCGTTTGTCCAGCGTGCGGAACAAGTCATCTCGCTGACCGATCGTTTCGGCACTGCCCAGAAACAAGTAGCCGTCGTTGCGCAGTGCAAAGTGAAAGACGGAAATCACCTTCTCTTGGATCTTCGGCTTCAAATAGATCATCAAGTTGCGGCAGCAAATCAGGTCGAGCTTGGAAAACGGCGGGTCGGCGATCAGATTCTGGTCGGCAAACACCACGGCCTCGCGTAGCGGCTTGCTCACCCGATAACGCATGCCATCTTCTTTCCCTTGGAAGAACCGCTTCAGCCGCTCGGCCGAAACGTCGGCCTCGATGTTCGCCGGATACAACCCGGATCGGGCCAGGTCGAGCGCCTCGCGATCGATGTCGGAGGCGAAAATCTGCAGCGGGCAAGTCTTTTTCGCTTCGGCCAATTCCTCCAAAATGAGCATCGCCAGCGAATACGGTTCCTCCCCCGTGGCGCAGCCGGGAACCCAGGCTCGAATCGCGTCGTCGGCACCTTTCTGCTCGACGATCGGCCGAATCACCCGCTCGCGCAAATGCTGCCAGGCCTCGGCGTCGCGGAAGAAGTTGGTGACCGAAATCAACAGGTCCTTGTTCAGGGCGTCGATCTCTTCGGGATGCTCCCGCATGTAATCGAGATACAGCCCGTAATCGTCCATGTGCCGCAGACACATCCGCCGCTTCAGCCGGCGAACCAGCGTTTGGTTCTTGTAGTTGCGGAAGTCGTGCTTCGAGCGCAGCTTGAGCAGCGACAGGATTCCGCCGAACGTCTCGGTCGATGGCAGATCGGTCGGCGCCGCCTCGGCCTGCTCCTCCAAGTCCGGCACGGCCGGCTGCCGCACGTACGGGTGCATGGCGTAGTTGACCAGGATCTCCGGGATCTTCTCCGGCGACTGGATGAAATCGACGACGCCGGTTTCGATCGCCCGCCGCGGCATGCTGTCGTGCTCGCACGTTTCCGGGTCCTGCACGACCACCAGTCCGCCAGCCTCCTTGATCAGCTTGATGCCGCTCGCGCCGTCCGAACCGCCGCCTGACAGAATGACTCCCACGCCCCGCTGCTGACGATCCTGGGCCAGCGAACGCAGGAAGAAATCGACCGCCAGTCGCGCGCCACGCGGCTGATCGGGCTCGCTCAAGTGCAGCGATCCTTCGGAAATGCTCAAATATTTTCCCGGCGGAATCACGTATACCGAGTTGATCTGCACGTGGGGCGAATCGGCCACCTCGCGCAGCCGCATGCCGGTGTGCTTGGCCAACAGTTCCGGCGTCAGGCTTTTGCGCGTGGGATCCAAATGTTGCACGATCACCAGCGCCAGTCCGGGATCGGCGGGCATCGCGTCCAAAAGGGCAATCAGCGCACGCAAGCCCCCCGCCGATGCGCCGATGCCGACGATCGGAAAATCGCCGTCGCGCTGGCCCTCGGCCGCCGGCACGGTGCTGGCGGGAGTGCCCGCGGGCACTGCGGCACCTGCCTTGCCGGGCGAGTTTTTGGCACGCGGTGCGGACGGCTTGGATTTCCGCCCGGCCGAGCCGCTCGGCTTCGATTTTTTCGCCATTTTCGATCGAGGGCCCCCGGCCCTTGCTACGCAGGAAAGATTGAAAAAACGAAGGGACTTTGCGCCTGTATTTTAGTGCTCTGGGCGACTGCCGACCATTCGCTGTAGCGGATTCCGCCACAGGAAATTCCAAGCCCACATGACATACCGCGCCATCAGTTTTCGCTCCAATGCAAGTACGCCGGAAGTGTGACGCGTGTCCCCGGGGGAACGCGTGTGGGAGCGCTCTTTTGGTTGCCCGACATGGACCATCATTGTCATCGCCCAGAAAAAGTTAGCGCGCCATCATGGATAGCCAATCTGCGCCCCTTTGTTCGAGCCCTTTGCCACTCGACGCGCTCGCCACCGAGGTGCTGCGCGGCTCCCCCTACCGCTCCGTCCGGCAGGTGACCTGTACCATGCGCGGCAATGTTTTGACGTTGACCGGCTCGGTGCCCAGTTTCTTTCACAAGCAGGTTGCCCAGAGCGAGCTGTTGGTCCGCTGGGGCGAAACCGCGATCATCGACAATCGTCTTCAAGTGATTCAGCGCTGACGAGCGCGGAGGGCAGACTTGAAAACCGCCGTCGACGAGAATGCCGACAGCCGGCATTCCCCGCTTTTGCCGGGGCCGGGTGCCTGTTTTTCGCTCGAAGTTTTTCGCGGCCGACCGCTTGAGCCGCCGCAGCAAACAAAAACCGCCGCCGGCCGCGAGGCAGAACCTGCCGCATCCGCTGCCGCCGGCGTCTCCGAACCGCCCCTAGTTTCCCCAGCAAGGAACCCGCTTATGAATGTCGACGTCCCAGCCGCTCTGCCGGCCGAGACGGGTAGTTATGCCATTTTCATGACCGACTCGCGCGGCATGGCAGTTTCGTGGAACGAAGGAGTGCGGAGAATTTTTGGATACGAGGAAGGGGAATTCGTCGATCGAATATCCATTCGCGATCTGTTCTTTGCCGGCGATTTCACCGCCGCCTTCGCCGGCCGGCAGCCCACCGAGGGCTACCCCAGCCCGCGTTCGATCACCGCCGACGGCTGGACGATGCGGAAAAGCGGCCTGCCGGTGTGGACATTCGCGGTCGTCACCGAGATGCACAACCCTACCGGGCAGCCGAGCGGTTACCACGTCATCGTTCGCGAAATTTTGGAGAGCGAAACCGCCGAGCCACAATCGTGGGGCGTGCGGTTTCTGGGACTGTTGGCGCGCTTGCGCTATCAGCTCATGCCCATCTACGACATCGCTCGTCACCTGTCCACTTTTCATGACGGCACCGGCGACGTCTCCCGATCGGGCCAACAGCTTCTCGCACACGCCGACCAAATGCACGCCTGCCTCGGCGACATCGCCGACCAGTTGGCAACCTGCAGTTTCGGCCACCGCGCGCGGAAGTCGTCCTGCAGCCTGCGCAACGTCGTCCGGCAGTGTACCGATGCCTGGAAGGCCAGCATCGCCGAGGCCGGCAAGGAACTATGCACGACTTTGGCCGGCGACGCGCTCAATGTCGACATCGATAGCGTCCGGCTGATCGAAGTCGTGGCCAACGTGATGGCGGTCGCCGAAGAGCTCAGCCCCCACGCCGGCAAAATCTCGGTCTCCTGCGCCCGCGAAGGAA
>DATJTR010000676.1:0-2391 GCA_035503215.1 Pirellulales bacterium | reverse complement strand
GGGCTGGATGCGCTGGTTTCGCGCCAAACGTCCCCGCACCAAGGCCGAGCTGATCAGCGAAATGAACGCCGAGCTGAGCGAAGTGCTGCCCGGCGTGAATTGGACCTTCACGCAAACCATCCGCGACACCGTCCTGGAAGTGCTGTCCGGCGTGCAAGGCGAAAACTCGGTCAAAATCATCGGTGACGATCTGAACGAGCTGGAAGGGATCGGCCAGAAAGTCGTCACCGCCATGCAGGGCATTCCCGGCATCGTCGATGTGGGGCTGTATCGCATCATGGGCCAATCGAACTTGGAATTGGCCATCGACCGCCGTAAGTGCGCACTGTGGAACATCAAGCCGGCCGACGTCCACGCCGTGATTCAATCGGCCATCGGCGGTCAGGCGGTCTCGCAAATGATCGAAGGCGAAAAATCGTTCGACATCACGATCCGTTGGCCGGAACATCTGCGCCAAGACGAGACGGCGATTCTCGACATTCCGGTCGACGTCGTTTCGCACCAGGTCACCGGCGGCGCAAAATCGGTGCTGCCGTCGACCCCCGTGTCCGGAACTACCGCCGGCGTGGCCTCGACCGGCTTTGCCGAAAACTTGCCTTCGCTCACCGGCAGCCAACGCAGTTCGGTGCCGATGGAAGTCGTCACGACTCCGCGCGAGCGGATCGGCGATCTGGTCACGCCCCAGGCCGTCGATCCCGACGATCCGCTCGACCCAAACGGCCGCTTCATCCGGCCGGGAGCATCGATGATCGTGCGCGACCAGGGGAGCCGCGTGGTAACGGCGAAATTCGGCGTCCGCGGCCGCGACCTGGCCAGCGCCGTGGCCGAAGCGCAACGCAAGGTGGAGGCCGTGATTCCCAAAGGCTATCGCACCGTCTGGAGCGGCGAATTCCAGCAGATGCAAACCGGTGAACGCCGCTTGATGTTCATCATCCCGCTCGCGCTCGTGTTGATCTTCGTTATGCTCTACCTGGCATTTCACTCGATGATTGACGCAGCGATCGTTCTGCTCAACGTCGTCGACATGTCGCTGGGGGGCATCTGGGCCCTGATGCTGACCGGCACCAATTTCAGCATCGCCGCGGCCGTCGGCTTCACCTCGATTTTCGGCGTGGCAATCATGGACGGACTGCTCCTCGTCTCGTCGTTCAACAGTCTGCGCGCCCGCGGGCTGCCGGTACGCGAGGCCATCATGACCGGGGCAGAACAACGAATTCGCCCCGTGATGATGACAGCATTGACGGCAATTTTCGGGCTGCTGCCGGCGGCGGTTTCGGTCAAGGTGGGTGCCCAAACTCAAAAGCCGCTCGCTATCGTGGTGGTTGGCAGCATGGTCACCACGCTGCTCATCACCCGCTACTTGATGCCTGTGCTGTACAGCCTTTACGGCAGCCGCACGCCGCCTGCTGGCAGCGGCGATTTGGCACACTAGCTAAATCGTTAAGGGATCGCCGCTTCCACCGCCTGCCGCTTCCCTGCCGCGGCTGCATTCTTGCTAATCGGGCCGCCATGCGCTGACCGATAAATCCCGAAGAATCGCCAAAGTCTCCCCAGCTTAGCGCGCCACAGGGTTCGGGCTCTTGTTCGCTCGGTCCGACGATGCGCTACGGGCTCGCGCTGTGGATACGTTCGTGGCGTCGGAAAGTGTCATGCGCGCGATCAACCCGATCATCAAAGCCGACTTCGGCCGAGCGCTCGCCCTGCGCTGCTGGCCGCTGGTTTGCTTGTTGGTGTTGGGATGCCGCGCGCCGGCCTCCGTTCTTCCCCAGGCAAACCGGTCGCCGGTCACCAGCGCGCCGGCCGCATTGCCAACGAATATTCAGCAAAGCACTTTTCCGCCAAACGGTCTGTCACCCAGCAGTCTTCCGCCGCCTGCTACCGAGGTTGCCTCCACGCCAGCGACGCCCGACGGGCGTGTGACACGGTTGCCGTCGGTCGAGCTCGACGAATCCGCCGATCCGCCGAGCGGCGCGTCTGAGATCCGTCTCGTGGCAGCCTATGCACCGGCGCAGTCTCCCTTGCCGCCCCCCGACAAACTGCCGGCGCCCTCGCGGGCACCGTCCCTCTCGGAACGGCTGAAAATGCCCAAAGAGCTGCCGGGCTCCGAGGCGCCGCCGATTCGGATTCCGCCGCGCGATGTCCTCCCGGCCCCCGGGCGGGGCGTATTGATCGACCAGATTTTTCCCAACCGGCCGCTGCCCGCACCGCTGGCTGGGCCAAGTGCGACGCTGATGTCGCTCAAACAAATCGAGGAATTGGCGCTGGCCAACAATCCCGAAATGGTTCAGGCCGCCGCGGACATCACGTCCGCGGCAGGAACCGCGGTCCAGGCCGGCGTGCATCCGAATCCAACGATCGGCTACGAAGCCGACACGGTCGGATCGGCGGGCA
>DATJTR010000675.1:0-7782 GCA_035503215.1 Pirellulales bacterium | reverse complement strand
TCTCGGCCGCGGGCGTTACGATGTTCGGCCATAAGACCGGCGATTTGATCAACACCGTCGCCGCGATTTTGCCAGGCGCCCATACGGACGACAATGGACCAATTGTGAGCGGCCATTTGCTGGAAACCACGGCAGCAACGGCCACCCAAGGCATTTCTCTTGATTTGACCCAGATGGGAGCCGCCGCGGTCGGCGTCGACCGTTTGAACGGCAACCTTTTCGGCGGGACAACCTACGGGACGACCGATTCGACCTTGGTCCTAGAATCCGACACGCAATAAGTTCCCTTTTCCTCGCGATCGCGCAAGACGCGCAAGGGTTTTTTGACCTTTTGCCTGTCTGGCCGCGACTGACCTTTCTGCGGCTGCTTTGGATTCGAATTGCTTTTACGTTTTGTCTCTCTTGCTAAGGAGCATTTCCCATGTTGAAGAAACTGTTTCGCGACCGTAAGGGTCAAGGTTTAGTCGAGTATGCGCTACTGATTGCCGGCGTTTCGGTGATCTCGGCCGCGGGCGTTACGATGTTCGGCCATAAGACCGGCGATTTGATCAACACCGTCGCCGCGATTTTGCCAGGCGCCCATACGGATGACAACGGACCGATTGTCAGCGGCCACTTACTGGAAACCACGGCAGCCACAGCCACCGAAGGCATTGGGCTCAATCTGGCCGCAATGGGAGCCACTGCGGTCGGCGTCGACCGTTTGAACGGCAACCTGTTCGGAGGCACGACCTACGGCGGAACGGATTCGACGTTGGTACTTGAATCCGACACACAATAAAGCGTGTTCGGCATGACGCGGCATCAACTGCGGTACGCTGAAGCATGTTGCGCGTTCTTTCTCACCCTTGCGCGTCCACACCGGACGCGCAAGGGGTTCTGCTATCTCTTGCTGGCCCGACCGATGTTGACCATTCCGCCGTTACTGCTGCTGGCGATCGCCACCTTTCACGACCTGCGAGCACGCACGATTCCCGATTGGATCGCCGCGACGCTGTCGGTTTGGGCCCTCGCAACGACCGTGTGGAGTGCATCGGGCACGAGTTGGATCGGACTGGCTGCTGGACTCTCGTTGGGCTTCGGCCTTGGCGCCGCGGCGTTTTGGCTCGGCGCGTTCGGTGGTGGAGACGTGAAGCTGATCGCCGCGCTGGGCGCGGTGCTGGGCCCTCACGGCTTGCTTGGCATGTTGTTTTGGACTGCCCTGGCCGGCGGCCTGCTGGCCCTGGTGGCCAAATGGCGCGGTCACCGAGACCTAGCCTATGTCCCGGCGATTGCCGCCGGATTTCTGATTTATACGCTGCGCGGAGGAGTTTGATCGATGCGAAATCAATATCGAGGCCGCCGCCGCTCGTCGGGTTGGGGCAAGCGTCTCGTGATCGTGGGGCTTGTGCTGTTTGGCGGTGTGGGGACGATCGGCACACTGTGGGCATTTGGTGCCATCGATCTGCCCTTCTTGAATTGGGGGCCGCGATTTGCCCCCGGCACGGTCATGGTTCCAGTGAGCGGCATGAATATCCCGGCCTATACCCAACTGACCCGCGATCACGTCTTCGATCTGGAAAAGAGACAATACGCGGTCATGCCGATGGCGCCCGAGGCGGTAACGCCGGAAATGATTGTCGACAAGAAACAGATTTTTGGCCGCGTGCTCGACCACGATAAGCCGAAAGGCTATGCGTTCACCGAAAAGGACTTTTTGCCCAAGGGAACCCGAGCCGGACTTGTGGCCGGAATTCCGGCCGGCAAACGTTCCATGACGATCGAGGCCGGCAAGCTGGGCGGGGTGTTCGGGCTAAAGGTTGGCGATCACCTCGACTTGCTAGCCTCCGTGCCGTTTGAATCCAAGAACGGTGGCCATGCGTCTGGCATCGGTGGAACGCTGGCTGCACAGCAGCAGCTGGCTTCGGCCCAAAAAAGGGCCAGCGTGCGGGTGCTGGCCCAGGACGCGGTAATCGTTTCGCCCGTCACGTCGCGCAATAAGCCGACGACGTCCAACTCGTTGACCAGCGGTACGACGGTCCGGCAGGTTCCCGTGCAGGAAATCGTGATCGCGGTCGCCCCAGGCGAGGTCGCGCCGATCAGCGAAGCGATTGCCACAAAAGTCGAAATCACCTGCGTGGCCCGTTCAGGCTTGCCCGATGACCCGGGTGCGGTCAGCCAGACTCCCGGCGCGAATCCACTGGATGAGATGAAGGTGATCGATTCGATCCGGGGTATCAAACGAGACGCCCTGGTCTTTTCCAACACAGGTTCGCAGATGAAAGGCTCTCTGGACGATCTTGATGGCGACCTGGCGGCGCCGCCAGCCGCGACGTCGCGTTCCGGCGGTATGGCCTGTCCGCGTCCGCGGCCGAGGGTCACAAACATGAACGCTCAATAATGGGCCGGCTAATCATCGCCCGCGTGTATCCACCATGAAGACTTTGAGATCGATGAATCAACCAATTAACCGACGCCAGCATCCGCGCCGCGGATCAATACTTGTCGAGTTTGCGCTAATTGCGCTGGTAATGTATCTGCTAATAGCAGGCGTTGTCGAGCTTGGTCGCTTGTTGCATGGTGCCCAAACCCTGCAATCTGCCGCCGATTTGGCCGCCCGCGAGATTTCCCGAATTCCAATGTCCCCCTCGCTCGGGACGTTAGACGCCGCCTTGACTGAAGGTGGGTCTTCAATGACCTACGGCGAGTTGTCGACCAATTCGATCTCTGCCGTCTACAGCGAAGATTATCTCGCGATCGCTATTCCGTCCGGCACGGCGATCTATGCCTACCTCGCCAGCCTGAATCCTCCGGTGCCACCAGTGAACGTGGCGCTGCTGCCACTGATGTTTGCCGACACAGTTGGGGGGCAGTCGCTCCTGCGGTTTCCCGGTGCGCTGGTTACGAGCACAACAGCACCCAGCGGCTACACAGTCATGGTTCCGGTGGTCACGAGTACGCCGGGCATCGCGCCGGAGACGATCGAGTGGCACCGTGTTCTGGAGCCGGTGTATTCGCAGGACGGCAGCGGTTCGACCTCGGGCCCATTTTCGATCGCTTACGCCCCGTCTTCGTCGGGCGTCACCTCGACGACGCTCAGCGGCATTGTCGCTCTTCGTTTGAATTATCCGTTCCAAGCTGCAACCATGAGCGGCTTTCAACCGCCGCAGGTGGATGGGAACGGCGAAACGCTGCCGAATCTCGGCACGATCATGGCAGCGGACGATGGCGGTGTCACGACCGCCAACTCTGTGCCCAACGGCGGCACTCCCGTCGCTCCAGACCCGCCCTCCAGCGACGAATATTCGGGCCCCTACGGCGGCGAGTACGGCCTTGGGCAGCAGGGGTCGATGCTCAGTGTCGTTCGCCCTTTCCGAAAAGTGATTTCCGCCCAGGCGATTTATCGCCGCGAAGTCTTTTCTCCGTAATCGCTGGAAAGCGCCAGTGCACTCCGACCCCATGTTATTTGAGCGCCCCATCCGCCGCAGATCGTCACGACGCTTTCGCGTCTTACGACGCCGGCGCGGCTACGTGCTCGTCTACTTTGCTATGCTCTCTTTCGCAATTATGGGTCTCGCCGCCCTATCGATTGACCTAGGCCTGGCGCGCCTTATGCAGGGTCAGATGCAATCGGCCGCCAACTCAGCGGCCTTGGAGGGCCTGCGGTGGCGCGATCAATTGCCACCGGATCAAACGACCGGGAGCTCGCCGACGGCTTCGGATCTCGACATCGCGCGCCGGACCGAGGCCGCGGAAATGGTTTCTCAGGTGTTTGCCGACGACCAGGATAATGGAATTACGTTCGGTGCCGGGCAAGTGGTGCAAGCTAGTGGTGGTTTCGGTGATCCTGCGCTCGCCGCGTCAGAACGCTTGCAGGTGACCGAGCTATCTGCTTCCAGTCGCCTTTACCAGTTGCAGTCAAACACTGTCAATTCGCAGTACGGCGACATGGTATCGGGCCAATACTCTTCCGCGACAGGCGCGCCCGTGGGCGAGGGAGCTGACTATTCGCGGACCGACTTTGCCCCAGCCCAGGCGGACGACGGCCCAACGTCGAGCGGTTACCCAGCGGGCAACGGGTCGTTCCTAGTGCGGATGCGGCGAACCGTCAGCACAAATTTTCCGCAGGGCCCCTCCGGCAACGATGACGAACCGGGCGTGAGCAGCAGCGGGCCGACAATTCCCTTTTTATTCGGACGCGGCGCAGCGATTACGCAATCCCCGGGTGCCACCTACAACCCGAGGCAGGACGGAATCGCACTCCGCGCAACTGCTATCGCCGATGCCCGCCCGGCGATGACAGTGGGTTACGCGTATGTCGGCCAGAACTCCGCAGTTTTGAACGGACTGTTGCCGTTTGGCGTTTCGACGGTGGCGCCGAGCTTTCCGCTGACCGCGACACCTCCCGCTTCGACCGGCGGAAACTGGACAGTGACCGATGCATCGGGTAACAACCTGTTTCCACCAACCGGATCCGTCCTGGCGACGGTGGCGCAGAGCGTGCTTTCCGTCGGCAACACGCTGCCGACGAGCTCGGCCCTTTCGCTGAACATCGCCGGATGGCCCGGACCATCAAGCGTCACCCCGTGGTACTTACCGGTGTACGTCACCTACACGCCGCAGGGGCAGGACGCGGTGCAGCTCGCGGTCGTGTACGGGTTTCTGGCCGTCCAACTTTCGGGCGCCTCGTGGTCGGGCTCGATAACGGTGAGTGCCTATTCGCAGGCCAGTGGTGGCGCATCTTCGACCATTTCATCCCGGAACGCGATGGCATGGCCCGCGTCGGCGGACTCGTACGAGAGAGCTTACGCCGACATATTGCCATATGCGGTTGGGTTGAACCAGGGCCTTTCGTCGGCCACCGTATCCCTGCTCTTGGCACCCGCCCTCGTCGGCGGAGATACGCTGCCACCCTTGACCTCTTTCAGTCCGTGAGCGCACCGTGGCAAACCCACTTCACATCCTGGTTGTCGGCTCCGACGCCCGGCTGCGCGATGAGTGCGTCGCCGCGCTGACGCCGATTGTCGAAGCGACACCGGTGGTCCACTATCTGGCCGACTTTCGCCAAGCGGTCGAAGCGGCACGCAGTCGCAGGCCACAGCTCGTAATCGTCGAGATGGCTTCCGATTCGACGGCGATGCGGACGTTCGCCGATGAGCTGGCGGCAGCGTCACCCGAGACCCGGCTGGTCGGGGCGTTCAAGCCCGAGATTTTCACGCACGATGTTTCCGAAAGCGCCGTGCTGATCGAAGCGGTGCGAGCCGGTGTTTCCGACTTTCTACGGCGTCCGCTGTCAGCGGTCGATCTGGGGCAACTGCTCGACCGCCTTTTCAGGCGCGTCGCGACCGGCCCCGCCCGGCTGGGCAAAGTGATCGCGTTCATCAGCAACAAGGGAGGCGTCGGCAAATCGACGCTCGCCGTCAACTCGGCTGCTGGCGTGGCCACGCGCCATCCCGGGCGAGTGCTGTTGGTCGACGCTTCGCTGCAGATGGGGGTTTGTGCCGCGATGCTGGATTTGCGCCCCGGGCTCTCCCTGGTCGACGCGGCCCGCCAGCATGCGCGGCTCGACGAAACGCTGCTGGAGCAATTGGCGATTCCAGATTCGTCGGGCTTGCACCTGCTAGCCGCTCCGGCCGATGCGATCGAAGCGGCCGAAGTGGGTGAGGACACGGTGTCGCGCGTGCTGTCGCTCGCCCGACGCACGTACGACTACGTGATCGTCGACACCTTTCCGATGTTCGATCGGGTCGTTATGGCCGTGCTCGACCAGACGGACGAGGCCTATGTCGTTCTGGAGAACGTCGTGCCGACGCTGCTGGGCGCCGAACGGTTTCTCAAATTACTCGACTCGGTCGGTTTTTCCGCAGACAAACAGCAGATCGTACTGAACCGCTTCTCACGCCGGGGCGGCAGCTTGCGACCATCCGACGCCGAGGAGCGATTGCAGCGGCATGTCGATCTTGTCGTGCCGTACGACCGCCGATTGATCGTGGCGGCCAATCTTGGCCGTCCGTTCCTTTCGACACGCCATCCCTTTTCGCGCACCGCACGGCGGCTGGGAAGATTGGTCGCCGACGTCGAGCAGCGTGCCGGCACCAACGGCGCAGCGGCAAGCGGCACCCCGTCCCACGGTGGAGTATCGACTGCCGGAATGTCGAACGGCCACGCCGTCCCCGGCGCCATCGCGCCGCCCGCGAAAGGTAAGCCGGCGACCGCGAACAAAGGGCAGCGATGATGTCTGACAATTCCGGCCAACAAGACACATCCAACCGTATGCGGCAATTGCTAGGCCAGAACCGGCTCGAGGTGCCTAAATCGCGCCTCCATTCAGAGAAAAAATCGGCCACCGTGAGCGCCCCGGCCCCGGTGCGCGTGGTGACCCCGCCATCGAGCGCCGAACATCAAACGGTCAAGGCTCGCTTGCATCGCCGCTTGCTCGACGAAATCAACCAGCGCGATCTGCTCGGGACGGGCGAGGAGGAGCTGACCGCGGCCATTCACGATTTTGTCGACCATGTCTTGGCCACCGAAGACCTGCCGCTCAACGAGCGGGAGCGCCGCCAACTGGCCGACGATTTGCTGGAAGAAGCCTTGGGCGTCGGACCGCTGGCCCCGCTAATGGCCGACCCAGCCGTGACCGACGTCCTGGTGAATCGCTTCGACCAGGTTTACATCGAGCGCTTTGGAAAGCTGGAGCGGACCAACGTTCACTTTCGCGATACCGAACATCTGGTAAGAATCATCCAGCGGATTGCCTCGCGCGTCGGCCGGCGGGTCGACGAATCGTCGCCGATGGTCGACGCCCGGCTGGCCGACGGCAGCCGCGTGAACGCCACGCTGCCACCGGCAACGCTCGACAGTCCTACGATGTCGATCCGCCGCTTCGGCCGGCGTCGACTGCGTCGGGAGGACCTGCGACAGGCCGCCATGTTCTCGCCGGCGATGCAGACATTTCTCGAATTCGCAGTCCGTGCCCGCAAGAATATTTTGATCTCTGGCGGCACGGGTGCGGGCAAGTCGACTTTTTTGGGGGCCGTGGCCGAAGCCATTCCGACTACTGAACGGATCGTGACGATCGAGGACGCTGCCGAGCTGATTCTCGATCAGGAGCACGTCGTGCGAATGGAAACGCGGCCGGCGAATATTGAAGGCTCGGGCCGGATCACCGCGCGCGACCTGGTGATCAATTCGCTCCGCATGCGGCCCGACCGCATCATCGTGGGCGAAGTCCGCGGTCCGGAAGCCCTCGACATGATGCAGGCCATGAACACTGGTCACGACGGCAGCCTGACGACCGTTCATGCCAACAGTCCACGCGACGCGCTAGCCCGATTGGAGACGATGGTTCTGATGGCCGGTTTGGAGCTGCCCTCGCGGGCGATTCGCGAGCAGATGGTTTCGGCACTTCACCTCATCGTGCACATTCGTCGCTACGAGGACGGCGTGCGTCGAGTTGAAAGCATTGCCGAAATCACGGGCATCGAAGGTCTCACGCCGCAGTTGCAAGATGTTTTCCGTTTCGAGCGACGCGGGCGGCACGGGCGCAATCTGGCAGGTGAGTTTGTCCCGACCGGTATCGTGCCTCGACTGGTCGAAGAACTGAGAGAGCGCGAAATTGACGTTTCCGTCGATATGTTTCAGCCGCCACAGGTGAATGGCAATGTTTCTTGAAGAGATCATCGTGGGCTTGGTGCTCGCGGCATTGGCCTGGGGCGTCTTCCATGCTCTTGCCCTACAGCGGCAGCGCCGATTGACCCAGGAGCGATTGGCGCCAATCGCCACGCTCGAAGAGGGAGAAGAATC
>DATJTR010000674.1:0-7034 GCA_035503215.1 Pirellulales bacterium | reverse complement strand
AGGAACGGTCTATCGCTACTTCCCCAGCAAGCGCGAACTGTTCTTGGCCGCGGCCGACCGGGTGATGCGGGAGTTGCGTTGCCGTGTCGACTCGAGCGTCGCGGGAATCGACGATCCCTTCCTGCGCATCGAAACCGCGATTCGGGCATTCTTGTCTTTCTTCGCCGAGAATCCGGAGTTCGTCGAGCTGCTGTTTCAGGAGCGGGCACAGTTCAAGGATCGCAAGAAGCCGACGTTCGTCGAACATCGCGAAGCGAACATCGGCCGCTGGCAACAGCTCTATCAAGAGTTGATCGACGCCGGCCGGCTACGCAACATGCCGGTCGAGCGCATCAGCGACATGTTCAGCCATCAACTGTACGGAACGATTTTCTTCAATTATGTCGCCGGCCAGGCCAAGAGTGTCGACGAGCAAACCGAAGCGATTGTCGACGTCGTCTTCCACGGCATTTTGACTGACGACGAACGACGCACCCGGCGAGCCGCTGCAGCAGGTGTGGCCACCCCCGCTGACGTCGAGGGTCCGGGCCAACCGGAGTCTCCGTCCGGGCCAAAGAACAAAACCATCCAGCAGGGAGAACGGTCGTGACTGGATTTTGGCGCACGTTGTCGGTCGCGCTCGTGGTTTGCATTGCCGCGACCGGCTGCGAAAAGATGAAGGGTTTGATGGAACCGCCGGCGGCCGCGTCGGCGCCTCCCGCGCCCAAGCCGCCCGAAGTGTTGTTCACGCTGCCCACGACCGCCGAGATCACCGATTACGAAGATTTCACCGGACGGACCGTGGCCCGGCGGACGATCGACATTCGCGCCCGGGTGACGGGATATCTTGACCGGATTCAGTTCAAGGATGGCGGCGAGGTCAAGCAGAACGATTTGTTGTTCGAGATCGATCAGCGGCAGTATAAAACCGAGCTTGCCCGCACCGAGGCGGCGCTCGCGCAAGCCAAGGCGCATTTGAAGCGACTCGAGCTCGATGTAGAACGGGCCAACAAGCTGATCGAAAGCAAGCAGATCAGCCGGGCAGAGTTCGACCTGGTCAACGGCGACCGTGCCGAAGCCGAAGCGGCGGTCAAGGTCGCCAAAGCCAATCTGCACACGGCCGAACTCAATGTGGGCTTCACGCAAGTCCGGGCTCCGCTGGCGGGCCAAATCAGCCGCACGCAGCTCGACCCGGGGAACCTGGTTAAGGCCGACGACACGATTCTAACCACGCTGGTGACGCTGGACCCGATCTTCGCCTATTTCGAAGTCGACGAGCGGACCTTGCTGATGATGCGCCGCTACGTCGAGCAGGGTCAAATCAAGGCCGACGACGAGCGGCAAGTGCCGGTGCTGATGGGGCTGGCCGACGAAGAAGGCTTTCCGCACAAGGGAACGATCAACTTCGTCGACAACCGGCTCGACGTAGCCACGGGCACGCTGCAAGTACGCGGGATTTTCGAGAATCCGACGCACATTCTCTCGCCGGGCTTGTTCGTGCGGGTCCGCTTGCCAATCGGCGAAGCTTATTCCGCGATCTTGATCGACGAGCGGGCGCTGGGGACCGATCAGGGGCAAAAATTCGTCTTCGTCATCGACGAAAAGGGGAACGCTCAATACCGACGTGTGGAAGTGGGCAAACTGCAAAACGGCCAGCGCGTGGTTCGCAAAGGGATTGCCGAAGGCGATCGCGTGGTGGTGAGTGGATTGCAGCGCGTGCGTCCGGGAGCTCCAGTCACGGCCAAGCCTGAAAACCCCGTGGCGGAGATGCCGGGCGGCGGTTCAACAGGGGTGGCGCAGGCAGAAAGTTCGCCGCAGAAGTAAGTTGTCCCCGCGACAATCGGGGAGCTCTTCATTCGCCAGTTCCTAACCAGGTGGCATTGCCGTGCTTTCGCGGTTTTTCATCGATCGACCGATCTTTGCCGCGGTGTTGTCCATCGTCATCGTGTTGGCGGGCGGAATTTCACTATTCACGCTGCCTTTGGCGCAGTTCCCGCAGATTTCGCCGCCGACGGTCAACGTCACCTGCACTTATCCCGGCGCAAGTGCCCGCGACGTGGCAGGTTCGGTGGCCGCGCCGATCGAGCAACAGGTCGACGGCGTGGAAGGCATGCTCTACATGTCTTCGTCGTGCGCGAACGACGGCTCGTACAACCTGACGGTCACGTTCGCGCACGGCATCGACCTGAACATGGCCCAGGTGCTGGTGCAAAACCGGGTCAGCCTGGCCACGCCGCTATTGCCCGACGTAATCAAGCAAACGGGCGTGACGGTCAAGAAACAATCGCCCGACATCCTGGTCGGGTTTGCCATCACGTCGAAAAACGGCCGCTACGACCAGTTGTACTTGAGCAATTACGCTCTGATGCAAATGCGCGACGAGCTGTCGCGCCTGGAAGGCATCAGTGAAGTGCGGCTGTTCGGTCAGCGCGACTACAGCATGCGGATTTGGGTCGATCCGGAAAAGCTGGCCGCGCGGAACATGACCTCGGCCGACGTCAGCCGGGCGATCCGCGATCAGAACGCCCAGGTGGCCACTGGCATGATCGGCAGTCCGCCGATCGGGGAGAAACAGAACTTTCAGGTCACGCTGAGCACGCTTGGCCGGCTCAAGGACGTCGAACAGTTCGAGAACTTGATTCTGAAAACCGGCGACGACGGCCGGATCGTGCGAGTGAAGGATATCGGCCGCGTCGAGCTGGGCGCCAAGAACGTGGACGTCGACGTGGTGTTCGACGGTCGCGGGGCGGTGTTTCTGGCCATCTTCCAGTTGCCCGACGCCAATGCCCTGGAGACGTACGACCGGGCCGTGGCCAAGATGAACGAATTGTCCAAGGGATTTCCCGAGGGAGTCGATTGGGAGATCGCGTTCGATCAGACGCCCTACACGCGCGAATCGATTCACGAGGTGTTCAACGCCCTCCGCGACGCGATCATCCTGGTAGCCATCGTGGTGCTGGTTTTCTTGCAGAACTGGCGCTCGTCGATCATACCGCTGGTGGCGGTGCCGGTGGCGGTGATCGGCACGTTTGCCGCGATGGCGATTTTTGGTTTCAGCCTGAACAACCTGACGCTGTTTGGGCTGGTGCTGGCCATCGGCATCGTGGTCGACGACGCGATCGTGGTCGTCGAGGCCGTGGAACATCACATCGAACATGGCCTTGCGCCGCGCGAGGCGACGATCAAAGCCATGCAGCAAGTGTCGGGGCCGGTGATCGCCGTCGGCCTGGTATTGTCGGCGGTGTTCGTGCCTTGCACGTTCATCAGCGGGATTACGGGGCAGTTCTTCCGGCAATTCGCGCTGACGATCTCGGTGTCGACGATCATCTCGGCGTTCAATTCACTGACGCTCAGCCCGGCGCTGACCGCGCTCTTGCTGCGGCCGCGCACCAAAGACCAGAAAGCCGATCACAGCGTGTTGCCCTGGCCGGCCTACGCACTGGCCGGCGGCTGGGCGGGCTGGGAGTTTTTGGGGCAGTGGGCCGAGCATTCGCTGGGCGGGTGGGAATTGTCGCCCGCAAGTGGGGTTTGGGCCGTCGCGATTGGCGGCGGCGTCGCCGGGTCGATCCTGGCCCGGCCGGCCAATTGGATTTTGGGCAACGCGTTTTGGCTATTCAACCGGGCGTTTGATTACATCGCGATCGGCTATACCTGGGTTGTCGGCAAGATGATTCAGACTTCGCCTATCGGCCTGGTGTCGCTGCCGAGTCTGGCGTGCATTGTCGCGGGTGGCTGGTTCGGATCGCGGCAGTTTGGACGCGTGTTGGAAAACGTCAGCGCGAATCTGCGGCTTCCGCCCGGTGTGGGGCCGTGGACCGCCGGAATCGTCGGCGCGCTTTTGGGAGCGGCGGCTGGCTATGGCGTGGCTTGGGGGCTCGGCAGGGCCTTGGGGCCGATCGTGCGCCGTCTGGGCTTTGACAAACCGGCTGGCGAGCTCAATCGGCTGCGAGCGATCGTCCGCTGGGTGTTTACTCGCAAAGTCGTGTTCAGCTCGTGCTTGCTTGTCCTGTTAGCTTACGGCGGCCTGCTGAACTGGACCTACGATCGATTCAACTCCACGGCCAAGGGCTTCATTCCCGCGCAGGACATGGGCTACTTGTTCGTGGCAGTGCAATTGCCAGACGCGGCTTCGGCCGAACGGACCGCCAAGGTGATGCGGCGGCTGGCCACGATGGCGGCCGACGTGCCGGGCGTATTGCACGTTTCCGACATTACGGGTCAATCGTTCGCACTGAACGCCTTCGGTTCGAACTTTGGCACGATGTTCATCAACTTGCAGCCGTATGCATTGCGTCGGACGGACGACCTGTCGAGCACGGCGATTCTGCAGAACCTGATCGCAAAGTTCAGCGTGGTCAGCGAGGCGATCGTAATGGTCGTGCCGCCCCCGCCGATTCGTGGCGTGGGCCGAACAGGGGGGTTCGCCATGGTCCTCGAAGACCGCGGCGACGCGGGGCTCGAGGCTCTGCAAGCCCAGACCGAAAACCTGATGAACGTGGCCCGCGCCGATCCGCAACTATTCGGGCCGGGCATTTTCTCGGCGTTTTCGTCCAAAGTGCCAATGCTGAAAGTCGAACCCGACGCCCGGGCGTGTTACGAGAAGGGGGTCAATCTGCGCGACTTCGCCGACACGCTGCAGATCTACCAGGGCTCGCTGTACGTGAACGATTTCAATCTGTTCGGCCGCACCTGGCAGGTGATCGTGCAGGCCGAGCAGCGTTTCCGCGACCAGGTCGAGGACTTGCCGAAGCTGAAGATACGCAACTCTTCCGGGGCGATGGTGCCGCTCGGCTCACTGGCCCAGGTTCGCGAGATCAACGGCCCGCTGGTGCTGACGCGCTACAACATGTATACGGCGGCCACGATCAACGGGAGCGGCAAGCCGGGAGTCAGCTCGCGCGACGCGATCGACGTCATGGAAAGCCTGGCCAACCGCGAACTGCCCAAGACGATGACTTTCGAGTGGACCGATATGGCGTTTCTGGAGTTGATGGCCGGCAACACGGCGATGGTCATCTTCGGTTTTGCCGTGGTGATGGTGTTTTTGGTGCTGGCGGCGCAATACGAAAGCTGGTCGCTGCCGCTGGCCATCATTCTGGTGGTGCCGATGTGTTTGCTGAGCGCGATCATCGGCGTGAACATCGCCAAATACGACATCAACATCTTCACGCAGATCGGTTTCGTCGTGCTCGTGGGTCTGGCCAGCAAGAACGCGATTCTGATCGTCGAATTCGCCAAAAAGGAACGCGAGGAGGGCAAGTCGCGCCGCGAGGCCACGCTGGCGGCGTGCCGGCTGCGGTTGAGGCCGATCGTGATGACCTCGTTCGCCTTCATTCTGGGCGTCGTGCCGCTGATGGTCGCCCGTGGGGCGGGGGCCGAAATGCGGCAAACGCTGGGTACGGCCGTGTTCAGCGGCATGCTGGGCGTGACGTTGTTCGGCATCTTTTTGACTCCGGTCTTCTTCTTCAGCATCGACTGGCTGGGTGGAACGCCCTTGTTTGCCTCGCGGGCCATGCACCTGGTCGGCAATATTTCACTGGCGGTTGTCTCCTTGCAGCCGGTGCGGCGCTGGATGCGGGAACAGCGCAGCACGCCGACGGGTGGTAAGCCGTGGCGACGTAAAGCGGCGGTCAAGCCGGCGGCGGCCGAGGCGCTGCGTGTGCCCCCCGAGACGATGATCGCCTCGCAGGAGATCGTGTCTAAGGAAACGGTGGCGATGCACGTCGACAAATCCGCCGGCGCCACGAACGGAACGGCGACCAACGGCGCGGCGACGAAAGCCGCGCCGGCCAGCAACAGCCCGCACGAACCTGCCATTCACGAGTGAGCACGCCCGTGTTTTCGAAGTTTTTCATCAACCGACCGATCTTCGCCACGGTGCTGTCGATCGTGATCACGCTGGCGGGGGGCATTTCGCTCTTCACCTTGCCGATCGCACAGTATCCCGAGATCACGCCGCCGACGGTCGAAGTTTCGGCCACGTATCCGGGGGCTAACGCGCAGGTGGTGGTCGACACCGTGGCGGCGCCGATCGAGCAGCAGGTGAACGGCGTCGAGAACATGCTCTACATGTCGTCGCAGTGCACGAACGACGGCACGTACATCTTGACGATCACGTTCAAGAACGGCGTCGACCTGAACATGGCCCAGGTGCTGGTGCAAAACCGCGTGGCACTGGCCGAGGCCATTCTGCCCGACCTGGTAAAACGTCGCGGCGTGGCAGTGAAGAAAAAATCGCCCAGCACGCTGCTCATGATCAATCTGTTTTCGCCCGACGGCAGCCGCGACAACTTGTATCTCAGCAATTACGCCACGATCCAACTGAAAGACGAGCTGTCCCGTTTGCCGGGTGTGGGGGACATCACCTATCTGGGCCAGCGCGACTACAGCATGCGGCTGTGGCTCGACCCCGAGAAAATGGCTTCGCGCAACCTGTCGACCAGCGACGTGGTGCGGACGATCGAGCAACAGAACACGCAAGTCGCCGCCGGGCAGATCGGCCAGCCGCCGGTGAACAACGGCCAGGTGTTCCAGTTCACGATCAGCACGATGGGGCGGCTCACCGATCCGCAACAGTTCGCCGAAATGATCATCAAGGCCGACACCACCGGCCGGTTGGTGCGGATCAAGGACGTTGCCCAGATCGAACTGGGCGCGCGCGGCTATGACCAGACCTGTACGCTCGACGGCAAACCCTCGGTGGCTCTGTCGATCTTCCAATTGCCCGGCTCGAACGCGCTGAAGATCGCTCAGTCGGTGCGGGCCAAAATGGAGGATCTCAAGGAGCGGTTCCCCGACGGGCTCGATTACGCGATCGTCTACGACACCACCCCTTTCATCACCGAATCAATCGACGAGGTTTTCAAGGCCCTCCGCGATGCCATCGTGCTGGTGGCGATTGTGGTGCTGGTGTTCTTGCAGAATTGGCGGTCGGCCATCATTCCGTTGATTGCCGTGCCGGTGGCGATTATTGGCACCTTCGCCGTGATGGCGGCGATGGGATTCAGCCTCAATAATCTCACGCTGTTCGGGCTGGTGCTGGCCATCGGTATCGT
>DATJTR010000673.1:0-7776 GCA_035503215.1 Pirellulales bacterium | reverse complement strand
GAGGCCCGACGCAGGAGGGGCCGAGCGCAATTACACTATTGGAGTTCCTCGCGTGAATTTGTCCCCGATTGTTTCCCGTCGCTCACTGGCCCCCGCGGCTTTGTTCGCCGCCCTCGTGGCCTTGGGCATTGCCAGCCGGTTCGCTCAAGACGTCTGCCCCTGGATTCCGCCCAACTTTCACGCGGTGGCCGGCACGGCGCTGTTTGCCGGGTTTCTGTTCCGCTCGCGGGCCGTGGCTTGCGCAGTGCCGCTCGTCACGATGCTCATCAGCGATCGCTGGTTCGGCGGATACGAGATGGGTGTGATGATCGCCGTCTACGGATCGCTGCTCGTGCCCGCACTGCTGGGCGAATGGCTCGCGCGTCGGCTTGCGCCGCTGCGGGTCGTCGGCGCTTCGCTGGTTTCGTCGACCCTGTTTTTCCTGGTGACGAATCTGGCCGTGTGGGCAACCTGGTATCCGCACACGGCCGCCGGCTTTGCCCGCTGCTACATGCGGGCGTTGCCGTTCTTCGGCTACACTCTCTCCGGCGATCTGGTCTTTGCCTGCGGCCTGTTCGGGCTGTACTGCCTGGTCGCGTCACGCACGGCACTGGTCAGCCGTCGCGCCGCTGCGGTTTCGGTTCGGGCCTGAGCTCGCAGGCGGCTCAATTCGGCTGGCTTATCTCGGTGACTTCGCAAGCGGTTGGCTCCGCCGTGTCTCGTCGCAGATTTCGTCTCCTCGCCGCCTGGTCGCTGCTCACCTCGCTTGGGCTCTCGACCGTGCTTTCGGCGGTGCTGGTGATCGCCGCTCCCGATAAGCCGGCGAAAAAAGCGGGCCGCCAACAAGCCGCGGCCGCGTTTCCACAGCCGCCCGTCGACCGCGAGGCAATCAAGAAGTCGTTCAGCCAGAACGTGAAGGTGTCGTTCACCGCCACGCACCTGATCGTCGAGAGCGACGGCATCCCGAACCACAAAACCGCCCAGTACCCTAACGCCGACAATCCCAACCGCATCGAAAAGCAGGACTATCATTTTCGCATCCCGCTCGAACCGAAAGTCGCGGCCAAGCCAACCGCCACGCCGTTCGGGCCGATCGGCGTCGCGCTGAACGGCATTCCCTTCTACAACCAATACAACGCCGAGGGACAAGACGCGGTGCGGTTGGAAGTCTTCGATTCCTGCTGCGGCCATCCCGACCCGGGCGGGCGATATCACTACCACAAGTTTCCGGTGTGCGTGAAATCGCCGTTCAAGGACACCGCGGGCAAACATTCGCCGCTCGTGGGCTACGCCTTCGACGGCTACGGCATTTACGGCCCGCGCGGAGAACACGGCAAGCCGCCGACCGATCTCGACGAGTGCAACGGCCACAGCGATTCGGAGCGCGGATATCACTACCACGCCACGGCCGAATACCCCTACGTCGTCGGGGCCTATCGCGGCGTGGTCGAACGGGCGAACTTCGACGGTCCTCCCGGCGGGCGCGGCGGTCCTGGCGGCGGTCCCCCTGGCGGCCGTCGCGGTCCGCCGCCGTTCGGTCCGCCTGGCTTTGGCCCACCCCCGGGTGGCCCTCCGCCCGGTGGTCCTCCTCCCGGCGGCCCAGGCGGATTTCGTCCGCCGCCTCGCCGATCGGGCAACGCCGACGAAGGCTAATTCGGCTGCACTCCACTCGCCGCCGCTCGCGCCCACCTAACGCGGCCGGCCGCCTGGCGGCGCTGTCCCCATCACCGACGGCGCAAAGCCCGCTGCCGGCGCCGCGGCGCTCGGCGGATTGCCCGGCGGCGCCGTGGTCGGAATCGGCGTTGCCGCTCCGGCCGGCGTTGTCGCCGAGGCCGGCACGACTTGCGTGTCGGCACTCTCCCCAGCCGGCTGCGCGCCGGCGAATTGCTGCCGGCGATACCAGGCCTGCCACTGGGCGGCCTGCGCGTCGCGTGGCACGAGCTGCCCTTCGGCGTCGTGCGAAAAATCCTGGCCGGTCAATTTCGTCAGGCTGGCCAGCGCCGCGCGGCTGACGTCGGTCCGCTCGCTCGACATTTGAATCAAAGTCGGAATGAACGTCCGCTCGCCCAATGCTCCCATTTGCTCGGCCACCTTGAGTCGCAACTGCAAATCGGCGTCGAGCGCCATCCGGCCGAGCGCCGCCCGCCCTTCTTCGATTTTCAACCGCACCAGGGCCGCGGCCACTTCCAGCCGCAATTCGTGGTCGGTGGTCAACAGCAATCCGACTAGCGGCCGCGGATCGTCCAATCGGCCCACCGCCCCCACGGCCCGCACCGCCGCCACGATCACCGTGCTGCTTGCGTCTTCGAACATCGGCACCAGCACCGGCACATGCCGCGCGTCGGGATGCGCCGCCAGATAATCGCACGCCCGACGGCGCACGTCCGACGACGGATTGCCGACCGCCAGATACGCCAGTTGCACCGCCCCGGGCCGGGCATCGCCGGCCGTGGCCTGCAGCACCGCCTGCCACACCACCGGATCGCTCTCCCGCCGCTCGAGCGCCACCAACCGCTCGAGCGCCAAGGGCGGAAGCGGTTTGCCGGCCAGGCCAGCCAGCAATTGCGAACATCCGGTCCGCCGCTGCCGCACATCCCCCGACGCCAGGCCGGCGAGCGCCGCGTAAATCGGGCTCACCTTCGGCAACGCGTCGGTATAAACCACTTCCGGCAGCGGCCCCCGATCGGCCAGCGCCGTTTCCAGCGCCGCCGGCAGCGTCGGCCCCAAGGCGACCAGCCCATCGACCGCCGCTTGCCGCTCGGCAGGCAGAATCTGTTCTTGGCCGCAGGCCGCCACCAGGCGCCGCACGTTGGCCAGTTCGTCCAGCGTAAACGTGGGCACCGCGCTCGTCGGGGCGCTGTCGGCCGGCAGATCGCCCGAGGCCGGGAAATCATGCTGCCACTGGGCCGTGAGCGCGGCGACCGAAGCCAGCCGTTCCGGTCCCAACGCTTCGACCGGGTAACTCGCGGCCGCCGGCCAGCGGCTGGCCAGTTGGGCCGCGGCGTCCTTGCGGGTTTGATAACCGGTCTGCGCCATCGCCAACAGCAAGATGTCTCCCGCGTCGGCCAGCGGCCAGGCGGCCAACGAGGCCAGCATCGTCCGCTGCACGTCCAGGCTCGGATCGCGGATCAGCGTGCGGGCGAGTTCCAAAACTTCGCTCGTCGGCCGCTCCCCCTCCGCGCCGGCCTGACTCAGATTCTCGGCCACTGCTTGCCGCACGCGGAACGATTTGTCCTGGGACGAGGCGATCACCGCGCGATAGCCTCCCAATGACCCCAGCGCCTTCAGGGCCGCCACGCGGGCCGCCTCGTGTGCGTGCGTGCGCAATTTTTCCAGCGCCGTGCGGGCGGCCGGCGTGCCCAATTTTCCCAGCGCCCCGATCGCCGCGATCCTGACCGTCAGATCGGTGTCGTCGAGCGCCGCCAACAGCAGCGTTTCGGCCGCTTGCGGTCGCTGCGTCGCGAGAACGTCGAGCGCCGTTGCCCGCACGCGCGGATCGGGGTCGCGGCGGAGTTCGAGCACGACGGGAGGCAATTCCTGGCGAGTCGGATCGAGCCACGCCTCCAGCGCCACGCGCCGCACTTCGGGGGCCGTGCTCGCTAAGCCCAGCGCCAGCCGCGCATTGTCCTCCGCAACCGCGACCGAGGCCGGCGTCTTCTCCAGCGCTCTGAGCAATTCGATGTGCATTTGCGGCAAATAGGCCGATGGCGTCGTGTGCAAGAACTCGGTCTGCTGATCGGCCAGGCGGAGCACTTCGGCGTGTGCCGCCTGGCTGGGAATGCCGGACAGCGCCTCGATCGCCGCGAACCGTAGCGGCAGCCGCAGATTCACGTCGCCAATCGCCGTGGTCAGCGTCGGCACCAGCAGAGCGTCGCTGCTGCCCTGGCGGGCGAGCAGAATCGCCGCGTTCGTCGCCACCACTCGCTGCGGGTCGCCCAGCGCCGTCACCAGTTCCGCATGCCAATCGCCGCGAGCCAGCCAGGCGTCGAGGCCGAAATGCCGCCAGCGATATTTCGCCGCATCGGCCTGGCTCGCCGCGTCCGCCGCTCCGCTCGAGGTGGCGATTCGATTGACCGGCACGCGCCCCACCAGGCCCTTGGCCACCGGCATGTTGTCGCTGGTCGCCATCCCCAGCGGCGTGGCCACGGCTTGCACCCAGCGGTCGTCGGCCAGGGAGCCCGCTCCCGCCGCCGCGCTGGCGGCGCTGATCGCGCCCGCCGCGGCCGCAGGTGCAGTGCTGCTGGCGCCGGGCGTTTTGCCGGGTGGCGATGCTGCCGCATTCTGTGCCGCTGCGTTAGGAGGCGCCGCATTCTGGGCCGCGGGATTGGCTGGCGGCGTCGTCGGGCGTGCGTCGGCCGCGGTCTCTGCGGTCGGATCGGCCGGGGCTGCGTTGCGCCAAGGGGTTTGACATCCCGCGACGAACAACGCCAAGAGCAGCGTCAGCAACATGGCGCTGCGCGGCCCGTCAATTCGTAACCGCGGCGCGAAATCGCATCGCGCACCGCGACCGTGCGCAATATGCCGGGAGCAGAGAAACCTGCGAGCATCCATGCCGAGAGTTTCCTAATCGTCGCGTGTTCCATCACGTCGCCGTCGCAGCCTTCCGGCCGCCGGGCACGGCGGGCTATTTGGTGCCGCCGCTCACGTTGCTGCCAATCAAGGCCGCTCCCTCGTCCGCCCGCGGCTTGTCGGGGCGGGCGGGAGTCAGCTTCGGCGCTTCGGCGCGCGGCGTGAGCAGGCCTTCCAAATCCTTCAGCGGCGTGGCCAATTTGGCCGCGGCCAGGTCTCCTTGCTGATCGAGCGCGCCGTCGAGCGTCTTCAGCGTCTTGAGCATCTTTTCGATGTAGACGCGCTGGTCCTTATCGGCGCCGGCCAAGAGTCCGTTCCGAATTCCTTCCCGTCCCAGTCCGTCGAGCGCCTCCCGCACGCAGGTCTTCAGGCGGCGCTTCGCGCGAAAATCGAGCGATTGCGATTCGGCCTTGTCGATTTCCAGTTTGCAGACGTCGGCCACCACGCGGCCGAGGTGGTCGGCCAAGGCCTTGAAGTCGACCGCCGCTCCGCCGGGAAACTCGATGCCGCCCAGCGCGTGCGCCGAATGGGAGCGCAAATTGGGCGATTCCGTGGGATCGCTGATGATGCGGTCGAGCGCCGTGACGACCACGTTCTTCGGGCCCGGATCGCGCATCAAGCCGAGAATTTCGGCGGCCCGGCCGCGCAGATAATCGTTCACCCTGGCGTCGTGCCCCGGCTGTGCCTCGCGCTGACCGACGATTTCCAGCATCGCGTCGCGGATTTTGGTCCGCGTCTCGGCCGTCGCGTTTTCGGCCTGGCGTGTCAAAGCGACCACGGCCGCGTCTCGCAGCGCATCGTCCACACCTTCGCGTCCCGTGACCTTGGCCCCTTTCGGAGCCGGCTTGGCAAAGGACAGCAAGATCGGCAGCGCCGCCGCCAGCGGCTTGGGGCCCCCAGCGGCCGATTTCTCCTCGTTCAGATCGCCGAGCGTCAGCAGCACGCTGACGCGCGCACTGTTCCACTCCGCCGTGCTCTTGAACTTGCTGCGCAGACTGGCGTCGTTCAAAAGCTTTCCGAACGCCGAAAGCGTCAGCTCTTCCATTCGCAACCGCGCCGCCCCAACGGCAACTTTGTTGAAACGGTATTCGAACCGGTCGCGGGCACCGTGCAGATCGCCGCCCGATGCATATAGGAATTGGGGCAGCGCACGTTCGGTGAAATACTCGTCGAAAAACTGCGCCTTGTCGGGCGGAATCTTGCCGTCGCGCAAGATGTTGTCGATCTCCGCCGCCAGCTTCTTCTCTTTCTGCGCCTCGGCGGCAGCCGGATCGTCCGGCGCGGCGTACGATCGCCCCGCGCAAACCACGAGCCCAATCGCCGCCACTCCCAGCCATGCCAGCAGGCGGGCACGAGGGCGATGCGCAGGTGTCACGATTTCAGGCTTTCGAGCCGCCACTTCCTACTCCCAAATCGCCTTATCGAAACTCACGTTACCTGCGTCCCCGCGGTGCGACACATCCCGATCATACCGCCGGCAAGCCGCCGACCGGGACCGCATGCCGTTGCATCGAACTCGCCCCCCGATTCCGCCGCGGGTCGGCCAATGTTCGCAAACGCCGCCGCGGGCGCCAACCGAAGAACTGCTTGATCTTGAATGACTTTTGCCGCCGCTTGCAGCGCGGCGAGGAAGGATCGACACACGGGGAGCGCTCCCGTCGCCGGGGCAGACCCGCCCTCGGCGCCCGAGCCCGGGGCTTGCCAGCGGACCAGCAAATCCGACGCAAACCCAAAGCTCGCATGGCGTTCGGGAGAGTCCCACTAGTACCCTACCACCGCTCCCGACAATTTGTCAAGCTGATTGCCGCGGGCCCAAGGGGCTGCCATGTGCCGCGCCGGCAGCGCACCGTGGCACGTGCGAGGCCGCTTGTCCCCCGCCCACGGATTTCTACTCCCCGGATGCAAGTGCTTTGACCCTTTTCTATTACGATCCGGTGTTTGCCGAGCACAAAACCGGCGACCATCCCGAGTGCCCCGAGCGCGTGGTCTTCACGGCCCAGCGATTGGCCAAAAGCGGGCTGCTTGGCATGCTTGCCCAGCCCGAGTGGGAATCGATAACACCGGCACGACTCGCATATACCCACCCGGTGCATTACCTGGCGGAACTGCAGCGGATCACGGAAGCCGGCGGGGGATATCTCGATCCCGACACCCCTTGCTCTTGCCGCTCGTACGAAGTCGCTCGCCGCGCCGCTGGCGCCGCGGCCGATGCCGTCGCCCGCGTGCTAGCAGGCGAAGACCGCCGGGCATTCTGTCTCCTACGTCCGCCGGGCCACCACGCGCTGGCCGATCGAGCGATGGGTTTCTGCCTCGTGGGCAACGTGGCCGTCGCCGCCAACGTGGCCCTGGCCGAGTTCGGCCTGAGCCGCGTGCTGGTGGTCGATTGGGACGTTCATCATGGCAATGGCACGCAAGACATCTTTTGGGAGAACGAGCGGGTCGGCTTCCTTTCGATCCATCGCTGGCCCTTCTACCCGGGCACCGGCCGCAGCGACGAAACCGGCGGCGGCGCGGCGCTGGGAACCAAGGTGAACTTGCCGACGGAGTTCGGCACCGCGCGGCGGGCGATCGTGGATCGTTTTCGCGGTGCCTTGGAACGCCTGGCTGAAAAGATGCGTCCCGAGCTGGTGCTGGTCAGCGCCGGCTTCGACGCCCATCGCGAAGATCCGATCGGCTCGCTCGGCCTGGAGACCGAAGATTTCGCCCCGCTGACCCAAGCGGTCCGCGAGGTCGCCGACCTGCACGCCGGCGGCCGCCTGGTGAGCGTGCTCGAAGGGGGCTACAACCTCCGTGCCCTGGCCGACTGCGTCGCGCTGCACGTCGAAGGGCTGCTGTAATCAAGCCCCCGCCTTCCTGGAGAATCTGTCGCTCGGACGCTAGGTCCGCGATCCCGACTCGAGCATTGCGCGAAGCTCCGCGACGAAGCGGCCAGTGAAGACGCCGGCTTCAATCGCCCCCTTGAAGATCGCAATCATCTGGTCCTCTGTCGCGTCGAGTGGGCGCTGGACCATGTTTCCGTCTTTCCACCACGAGAACCGGTAGCCCTCGTCTCCGACGTAACCCGGCTGCTTGAACCGAAGACGCTCAACTCGTGCCTCGCCGCCCCCATTCGGAAAATCAAACGTGCTGCAGGCCAGTTCGGTCGCATATTTGGTGTCGCGCATGTAGCTCGCCTCCGATGAAAAGGGAGTAAATCAACATCCCGGTTTTACCTGCCCCGCCGCCAAT
>DATJTR010000672.1:0-5530 GCA_035503215.1 Pirellulales bacterium | reverse complement strand
GACTGCGGCGCGCAGACTGCCCGCCGAGCTGGCATTGCTGTCGGAGACGGTCGGCAGCGCGTTGTAGGCGTTTCCAGAGAAGACGTTGTAGCTGACGACTTCGCTTTGCCCGGTGGATGTACTTCCCAGGTAGTTGTTGTCGCCTGAATAATCGGCGGTGACCGTGCCGGAGCCGAGCGGCAAGGTGGGAGTTTGCAGCGAGGCCACGCCGTCAACCAGAGGTGCCGAACCGATATTGAGGAGCGTGCCGCCGACGTTATCGAAAAAAGTCACCGAGCCCGTGGGCGTGAGGCCGACGCTAAGCGGACTCACGGTGGCGGTGAACGTCACGGCCTGACCGGCGGTGACGGTGCCAGAGGTGGTGGTGAGGTCCGTGTCCGAGGGGAGGCTGTTCTGAATCTCAACCGCGCCGTCGGCGACCAGACCGCTGACCACGCGCTGGTAGCCGCGCTGATCGAATTCGACCGTGATTTCCTGGTTATTGTCCGCGAATGGATCCCCGTTGGTGACGACCGGGCTGCCGGTCAACGGTGCGACGGTGAGCGTGTCTCCGCCGTTGTTTTGCAAGGGTCCGAGTTGCGGATTGATTGGCGAGCCGCTCGTCCCGAGCAGATCACCAGCGAGAACGCTGAAGCCGGTCGACCCGGAGTCATCGCCGATGAAGTTGCTGTCGGTTTCCGCAACGGAACCATTCACGTCTGGGCCCGACCACGTGGCCGTATTGCCGGCCACGATATTGTTGGCCATCACCAGGCTCGGATCGGGCCCGAGGAAGTTGTTCTCGACGCCACCTCCTTCGGAGAAACTGGGAGTGCCCAGCGACGAGATGCCCGGCACGGCACTGTTGTTGACGATGGTGGAGTTGAGCAGCGACATGCCGCCCACGGAGTTGAAGAACAGCGTTGCGTCGAGTACGCCGCCGCCGTAGCTGGAGCCGCCGTTGGCCCCGCTGCCGCCGATGGCACTGTTTCCATAGACGGTATCGTTCACCATCTGCGAGCCGGGATTGCCGATCTCGAGGCCGCCGGCCGAGCCAAAGCCGCCGGTGCCGTTGGTCGAGTCGCTACCGCCGGCGCCGCCTTGGGCGGTGTTGTAGGCGAACGTGGAATCGGTAACGTACGCGGCTGGCCCGGTGCTTTGCGTGCCGAAGCCTCCCTTTTGGGTTTCGAGCGCGCCGCCGACGGCATATCCGCCGGATTCAACGCCCCCCGCTCCGCCTATTGCCTCGTTGTAGGTGAAGCTATCGTCATTGATGATGATCGGGGTGGTGGCGCCGTTGGGAACGTAGATGGCACCGCCATCGGCCGTGCCGCCGGAGCTGGTGCCGACCGACGCCCCGCCGATTGCCACGTTGCTGGCGAAGCTCGTGCCGGAGATGCTCACGGGATCGCTGGTGAGCGAGAAGATCGCTCCCCCGGCGGCCGACCCGCCGGCGCCGAAGTTATCGGCGGAATTGCCGATGCCACCGATGGCGCTATTGTCTTGGAACACGCTGGCCCCAAACGTCGAGCTCTGAATGGTCAGGGCACCGTCGTCGGAGAAAATGCCACCGCCATCGGCCGGGGTGTTGTTGGTAGAAATCGCTTTGTTCCCGATGACGGAAACGTCGGTGAGCGTGAGATCTCCTTCGCTCCAGATGCCGCCCCCGGCGCCAGGGCCGGTCGCTTCGCCGGAGGTGGCGATGCCGCCGGTGATCTCCAAGTCTTCTAGCGTGACAGTCACGCCGGAGTTGATCTGCAGGACACGGTCGAGCGAAAGCTGATCGATAATGGTGGCATTCGCGCCGACCGAACCTTTGCCCTGGATGACCAAGCTGTGGCTGGTGCTCGAGATCTCGAGTTCGCCTTCGCCGAGCGCGTAGGTCCCCGAAGAGAGCTGGATGGTGTCGGTGGCCGTGCCGGTGTCGGCATTGGCGGCCGCGATGGCCGCGCGGAGATTGTTGTCGGTGGCCACATTGCTGTCGGCGACGCTCGGCGACGGCGAGTAGGTATTGCCCGACAGGAGGGCCCGCTTTTCCAGCAATTCGAACACGGAAACCCGCGTGCGAGCGGCGTGCCGGCGGTGATAACCGAAGGGCGAATTCGTGCTGCCTCCGGAATGCGAACGTGGGGAAACGAGAGCGGCCGACGATCTGCGAAACAACATCCGGTTGACCTCGAAAACGCTGCTGGTAGGTGCCAATCTGATGCCGATTGGGAGCACACGTCGCCGGCGCGCGATCGACCGGCAGCCGTTCGGCGTCGGAGAGTGCCCCCTGACGGTGATGCCTGCCCCGTCCCCTGGCGCACCGCTAGCGTACGGCGACATGGCTAGTCGTGCGCGATGCGGGCGTCATGGAATTTCAACCTGAGCCAGCCCTGCCCAGGGTACCAGATACTCGCGCAGTCCCCGGCGCGGGCACGAGTAACTTGCAGCCTAAATAGATATCCCGCGATTGGTCAAGGGAAAAAGACAAACATCTAATTACATAAAAGTTTGCGCTGGGCCGGCGAGAGACTGGGCCGGTGAAAACAGGCCGCTGATCGCGATCAACGCGGAGGCCCACGCGAGTGCTAGGGGAGCGAGAAGAATGGGCGCTGAGGGACTCGAACCCCCGACCCCCTCGGTGTAAACGAGGTGCTCTAACCAACTGAGCTAAGCGCCCGAGCAATCAAGCGGCGAATGAGTACCGCGGGAAGGAATCGTAGCGGCGGCGTGATTCGCATGTCAAACGCGGTCGCCGCGAGCTTATTGCGGTGCACTGCCACGCGGCGCGGGCTCGAAACGCCCGCAAATGGGCGGCAAAACACGGGCCAGCCGAGCCGTCCGACACGTCGCGGCAAGCGCACGCCGCGATTGACGATTCCGCCGAAGTTTGCTAGAAAACCGGGTCTCGAATTCATCGGCGCTTGGAGGAGCGGCGTGGTCGCCCGGCGACCCGCGGGTCCGGCCAGGCGTCGTCATGCAGCACCGCAGCGAAGGAGCCGAAAGCGTGGGCGGAATCAGCGATCGCAAACAAGAAATCAAACGCCGCCGCCATCGCCGCAAGAAGCTGGCCAAATTCGCCAGCCGGCTGAAGAAGGCCACCATTTCGGAAAAGACGGCGATTGCGGCCAAGGTCCGCAATCTCACTCCCGGCGCGGAAGTGGTGATCGCCAACTGGGGTCTGCAGGAACAGGACCGCTAACGGTTTTGGTCGTCGAAGGTGGCGCGCCCAGAATGGGGGTGTCACAGATCGGTTGCCTTCCGAGCTCCAGATCTGCCAGGCACAGGTGGCCGGGTCGATTTGCGGGGCGGTCCACGCCCATTCTGGGCGTGCCACCCAACAGTCCACGCCCATTCTGTGCCACCCAACCACAGTGCGCCTCCGAGAAAACTGCGCCTCTGAGAAAACGCTGTGGAACGCCACCCCAAAGCACGGGGCTCGGGGCCCGCCACGGGTGTGTTTTGCGGCCGGTCATTTTGCGCCGGCCGGTTCGGCCGGTTGCGGCTCGTCAACCCGCTCGAACGTGAATTCGTCGTCGCGGAAATCGACGCGAATCGTGCTTCCCTCGCCGAAATTGCCTTTGAGGATTTCGGTGGCCAGCGGATTCTGAATTCGCTGCTGGATCGCGCGCTTCATAGGCCGGGCCCCAAAGACCGGGTCGTAACCCTGGGCCGCCAGCGCCGCCAGCGCGGCATCGGTCACTTCGAGCGCCAGCCCCTGGAGGGCCAACTGCTTCACCAGCCGGGCGATCTGGATGCCGACGATCTGCCGCAGATGCTTGCGATCGAGCGGATGGAAAATGATCGTCTCATCGACGCGATTGAGGAACTCGGGCAGGAACTGGGCCGACAAAGCGGCGCGAACCGCCTCGCGGACTTCCTCTTCGCTCCCGCCTTCGCTGGTGATCTGCTGAATGAGCTGGCTGCCGATGTTCGACGTCATGACGATGATCGTGTTGGTGAAATCGACCGTGCGGCCGTGGCCATCGGTCAGGCGGCCATCGTCGAGCACTTGCAGCAGGATGTTGAAGACGTCGCGATGGGCCTTTTCGATTTCGTCCAACAGCACGACGCAGTAAGGCCGGCGACGGACGGCTTCGGTGAGCCGGCCACCTTCTTCGTAGCCGACGTAGCCCGGTGGGGCGCCGATCAGGCGGCTGACGGTGTGGCGTTCCATGAACTCGCTCATGTCGACCCGGACCATGGCGTTTTCGTCGTCGAAGAGCACCTCGGCCAGGGCCTTGCAAAGCTCGGTTTTGCCCACGCCGGTGGGGCCCAGGAAAATGAACGAACCGATCGGCCGGTTCGGGTCTTGCAAGCCGGAACGGCTGCGGCGGACGGCATTGGCCACGGCGGTGACCGCTTCGTCTTGGCCGACGACGCGCTGATGCAGGCGTTCCTCCAGAACCAGCAGCTTATGCCGCTCGGTTTCCATCATGCGTGAGACCGGGATGCCGGTCCAAGCGCTGACGACCTCGGCGATTTCCTCAGGCCCGACTTCCTGACGGAGCAAGCGGCGGCCGGGCGCGGCGGCGGGCGCAGCGGTGCCCATCGATTCGACGCGCTGCGAGAGTTGCTTCCGCTCGTTGTCGAGCTGATAGAGTTTTTTGTAATCGTCTTCCGACGGGACGGAACCGCCGGCCTGTTTTTCGCGCAGGGCGGCCCAAAGCTTGTTGTATTCGAGCTCGACTTGCTGCAGTCGATTACGGATTTCGGCGACGTTGCCGACCCCCTGCTTTTCGGCTTCCCACTGTTCGCGGAGATTGGCCAGCTTGTAGCGCAGCTCCTTCATCTCCGCCTCGATTTCCTCGCGGCGATCGACGGCGTGCTCTTCGGTCTCTTCGGTCAGTTGCCGGTGCGCCAACTCCAGTTGCATCAAGCGGCGTTGCACCTGGTCGATTTCGGTCGGCACGCTTTCCAGTTCCATGGCCAGCCGGCTGGTGGCCTCGTCCATCAGATCGATTGCCTTGTCGGGCAAGAAGCGGTCGGTGATGTAGCGATGCGACAGATTCGCGGCGGCGACGAGGGCCGAATCCTTGATTTTCACCCCTTTGTGATGGGCCTCGTAGCGGGGCTTCAGTCCGCGCAGGATGGCAATCGTGTCTTCGACCGTCGGCTCGCCGACGAAGACCGGCTGGAAGCGGCGTTCCAGAGCGGCGTCTTTTTCGATGTATTTGCGGTATTCGTCGAGCGTGGTGGCGCCGATGCAGCGCAGCTCGCCACGGGCCAAGGCCGGCTTGAGCAGATTGGCCGCGTCGTTGCCCCCTTCGGCGGCTCCGGCACCGACGACGGTGTGCAGCTCGTCGATAAACAGGATCACGCTGCCGCCCGAGGCTTCGATTTCGCGAAGCACGGCTTTCAGCCGCTCTTCGAACTCGCCACGGAATTTGGTGCCGGCGATCAAGGCGCCCATGTCCAGGGCAATGACCCGCTTGTTCTTCAGGCTTTGCGGCACGTCCCCTTCGACGATCCGCAGGGCCAGCCCTTCAGCAATCGCCGTCTTGCCGACGCCGGGTTCGCCGATCAGCACGGGATTGTTTTTCGTGCGGCGAGAGAGGACCTGAAT
>DATJTR010000671.1:0-11770 GCA_035503215.1 Pirellulales bacterium | reverse complement strand
CTTAGTTCGAGTTTCGCACTTTTAGGCGGCAAGTGCTGCCGTGTTTTCCAGGACTTGCAGGACTTTTCGACTCCCTGGGCCGCCGAGTCCCCATGACAAAACCTCGGCTCGCAGGCTGACGCGGCGTAAAGTCGCCAGCATATCGGCGAACGAGGGTTGGGACTTGGTGGTGTACCAGGGGCGGTTTAATGATCGGTAGTCGCAGTGCCCTTCACGAACGAACCACAATACGATCAGGCTGTACAGAAGCATGGCCGTCGGCGCCGTGCGCTCCACCGCTCGCCGCGACCAACCTTGCGGCTCTTCGAAGCCCAGCGACTGTTTGCTGTCGTGGAAGGCGACTTCAATACTCCAACGCCAAGCGTACCAGCAAAGCACCTCGACTGCCGCCGCTTGCCAGCAGGTCGAGTAAAAAGCTTGCTGCCCGCGACCGCCCACCAGGGCCTCGACTGCCACAATTCGCAGAGGACGCTCGGGCGAGGCGTAAACGTAGCCGGTGCAGTCGCACAGCCGCACTCGATCTCGACGGCCGTAAAGGTCCAACTCAACCCGCGCCGCGCGCTCGGCGAGCATTTGCGCCGGGGTCGGCAGTTGCGGCCCGCGTTTGCGGGGTCGGCCATTGGTGCCGGCACGACGCTCTGGGCGAGGTCCGAACAGCCGCGCGTTGAGCAACAAGCGACTGGTCAGATCACAATTCGTGGGCAGGTGATTGAGCACGCTCTGCCCACCGTAGGCGCTATCGGCAATGACGTGAAAGCGCCGCAATTTACGGGCCCTGCAGAGCAGCGTAAGCATCTCAACCGCCAACTCCGGGCGCGTTCGATAGGTCCGACGGTGCCGCGCGGCCGCGGCCTTGTTCAGGTACAGACGAAACAGAATCGGCAAGCAGAACGCTCGCTGGGGCCACAACGGAAAGCGGACGATGACTCCCAATACCACCCAGCTGTGACCCCAATTGGTGATTGCCTTGCCGCGGCTGGACAACAGCGGATCGTGATGCATGCCAACGCCGAACATCTTCAAGCCGCGCTTGCGAGCCAGCGTATCGTCGAGGGCCAGCATCACCACATCGTCGCCCAAGCACGCCGTCAACATATGGAACACCGTCAATCCCATCTGGTCGCGCGACCAACGCGCACTGGCGAACAGACGGTGAAAGGCGGAGTGATGCTTCGACCCTACGGCGCCCGCCGCCTGAAGCATGCCGGTCACGGTTCGCCTGGGTGCAAAGGCCCAGCCTGCCAGAATCGTGACCAAATTGTCGAAGCTCGGGGCGGTCATCACGAGAGCCAACGGTTGCAAGAGAACGCAAAACGAGGTAACAAGACTCATACAAGCCTCCTGACGTGCAAGTGGTTTGCTAGACCTACTGGCATCGTGAGCGAGGCTTGTTTTATTGGTCAACCCTGCTAGCAAAAAGTGCGAAACTCGAACTTAGAGCCTAGCCAAATACTGGACAGACGGCCAGTGGAGAGATCCATGCAATTCGCCAGCCGGAATCCTCAAGCTGGCGTGGAGGTGATTTGATGGTGGTCGACGTCGTGCCTGAATCTCTCCGGATCCTTCAACTCGCTCGCAGCAAGTCGACACGCATTCTGCAGGTCAGCACGAGCGGGTGGCTCAGCGCCAGCTGGCAGTCGCTCAGTCGCTCGATCGCGCTCGGGGGAGCATTTCGATCAGCCGTTTCGCCGCTGCCTCGGCAAATGCGGGATCGTTGAGATGGCAATCGAGTTGAACGAGCTCGACCTGTTGGCGATTCGCCCCGATCGCCGCCAGCAATGCGCGACGAGCCGCCGGATCGTCGAACGGCGCGCCGGTGCCATCGATTGCCGAGACGCCGCCAAGAGGAAAGAGAATGGCCGCCGGCCCACTCGACCTGGCCACCTTGCGGCCGATCTCGGCACCGATCTGCAAATTCTCCTCCGCCGTCGTCCGCATCAAGGTGACGTTGGCATTGTGCCGGTGGAACTTCCGATCGGCGAATCTTGCCGGGACCGTAGCGGGTCCATAGAAGTTAACCATGTCGGTCGCCCCGACCGATACGACTTGAGGAATTCCACACTCGGCAGCGGCGGACAGGCGCGCGGGTCCCGCGGATAGAAAGCCTCCCACGATTTCGTCGGCCAGCTCGGTCGTGGTGATGTCCAGCACCCCGGCGATCAATCCTTCGCGGATGAGCGATTCCATCGCTTCGCCGCCTGCCCCGGTGGCGTGGAATACGACCACCTCATAGCCGGCTTTTTCCAGCACGGCGCGGGCGTGTTCAACGCAGGGAGTGGTCACGCCGAACATCGTGGCGGCCACGAGCGATTTGTCGCGCCCGCTGCTGGCGTCGGGCGGCAGGCTGACTAGTCCGGCCATGGCACGGGCGGCTTGATCCAGGACCGGCCGGCTGAGCCGATTGATTCCGGCAATGTCAGCCACGCTATTGAGCATGAAGATATCTTTGTGGCCGACGAAATGCCGCACTTGTCCGGAGGCCAAGGTGCTGACCATGACTTTCGGCACTCCCCAAGGAAGTGCGCGCATGGCCGCGGTGCCGATCGTCGTACCGGCCGAACCGCCAAGTGCCAGCACGCCAGCGAGTTTGCCGCGCGCATACTCGGCCGCCATCAGGGCTGCGGCGCCGGCGGCCGCAGCCGCGACGGCGGCGCCTCGATCGTGCATCATCTCGAACGACGCTGGATTGGCACTTGCAGCGGTAATGATTTTCTCACGAGAAATGTCTGGACGAACGCGCGGCTCGCCTTGGCAACTGCAATCGACCAGCCGTGAGTTCGCGCCGCATTGGCGTAAGCGATCGACGAGATAGCCGGCTTCGATTCCTTTAGTGTCCAGCGTGGCCAAGACGTAAACGGCCGGAGAATTCTGTTCGGACATGTTGGCCCGCTGTGCTGGAATATATTCAGATTTCGTTATTGGCCGGGACGTCGATTGCTGCCTGCGTTGCTGCGCGGTCGCGCGTTGCAATCGAGAAACAGGCGTGAACCTGGCCGCGATGCGGCCCGTCTCAATCAACGCGCGCGACAGCCAGCGTACAGGCGAAAGTTTGTCTGTACCCCGCCGCCGGCCCTCCGGTATAATAACAGCCCCGCAAGCCTGCCCAACCGCCTTGCCATGCGCCTGCCCGTGTTGAAACCGAAAACCATCGCGGCTCCGCCGCCGGCTCAACGATTGCGCCTGTGGCAAGCCAGAGTCGCGGATCCTGCGGAGCGGAGCAACGATCGCACGCGCCGCGATCTGGCGGCCATGCTCGGCGACGGCATCTCGTTCAGCGTGATGGTCGGCATGGGCGAGACCTATTTGCCCGCCTTCGTGCTCGCCTTGGGAATGGGACAGGTGGCATCGGGCCTGATCACCACCATTCCATTGTTGGCCGGAGCCTTTTTGCAGCTTGTATCGCCGCTGGCGGTGCGGCGATTGGGTTCGCACCGCCGCTGGGTGGTGGCGTGCGCCATTTGTCAGGCGGCGTGCTTCATCCCCTTGTGCGCGGCTGCGTGGATGGGATCGATTTCCATGGGCGCCCTGTTCGCCGTGGCCGCGGTGTACTGGGGAGCCGGCTTGGGAACGAGCCCGGCCTGGAATACGTGGGTCGGCACGATCGTGCCGATGAAACTCCGTGCCCGGTATTTCGCCCGCCGCACGCGATTCAGCCAGTTGGGTGTGTTCGCCGGTTTTCTCGTCGCCGGCGTCAGCTTGCAATATGGGGCTCGTGTCGGTCGGCTGCTCGATGTTTTTGGCGTCGTCTTCTTGATGGCTGGTCTGTGCCGGTTGATCTCGGCCGCTTTCATTTCCAGCCAGAGCGAACCGGTGCCTCCGGGGGACGATCACCGCCATGTTCCCCTGGGAGAATTCATCTGGCGAGTGCACGTCAGCGGCGAAGGGCGGGTGCTGGTCTATTTGCTTACCGTGCAAACGGCGGCGCAAATCGCCAGTCCGTACTTCACGGCCTACATGCTCGGGCCGCTGGGGCTTTCGTACGTGAAATACGTCATCTTGATGGGAACCGCCTTTGCCGCCAAAGTGGCCTCGTTGCCCGCGATGGGAGCGGTGGCCCATCGCTGGGGTGCGCGGCGACTGTTGGCGTGGGGTGGCGTGGCCATCGTCCCGCTGTCGAGCTTTTGGATTTTCTCGGAGAGCTTCTATTACCTGATCGGCGTGCAGATCGTGGCGGGCGTGGCCTGGGCGGCCTATGAGCTGGCCATGTTTCTGCTCTTCTTCGACACGATGCCGGCCGAGGAACGGACGAGCCTGCTCACGACCTTTAATTTGGCTCATTCAGCGGCTACCGCCGCGGGTTCATTGTTGGGCGGGGCGATTCTGCTCCATTGGGGCAAATACAGTAACGTCTTCTTCGCTATCTTTGCCCTCTCGGCCATCGGTCGAGTTTTCGGCCTGCTGGTCCTTAGCCGGGTGCCGAAATCGGCAGGCTTCGGCGAGGCGGTCTCGATGCGGACCCTGGCAGTGCGCGCGGGCGCCGGATCTCTCGATCAGCCGATCTTGCCTAGCTTGGGGGCCGAGCACGACCCCCTCGACTCGGCAGACTGAGCCAGGCGGACAGCTATTCGGGCTGTGCCAAATTGGCAGACCGCCGCCGCGTGCGACCGGCGAACTGCACGGATTGGCAGTCGGCGTAACGACGGGAATGGTCCCGTCGATTCCCGCTTAGATCGTTCTCGGGAAACGACTTGCAATCGATCCGCAAAGCTGGCCCGGTAGTTGCATACCTGGCGGGCACGCTACGGTCGTGCGCATGCCGCGCCCACGCCTTGTCCCCGCAGCCGGGATGGAGAGCGAGACCGACGGGCCAACCCAAACCCTCAAATTTCGAATCGCGGAGGCGAGCAATCCCATGTCGACGGCAACCAAATCCACGCCAAAGAAGAAATCCAGCGGATCAGCGATCAAGATCCAACCCTTGGGCGACCGGGTAGTGGTCGAACGCGAAGAGGCCGAGGCCAAGACCGCCGGCGGCATCGTGCTGCCCGACTCGGCCAAGGACAAGCCCTCGCGCGGCACGGTGATCGCCGTCGGCGACGGCCGTTTGTTGGACGACGGCACCCGCGGCAAGCTGCAAGTGAAAGTCGGCGACAAGGTGTTGTTCACCTCCTACGCCCCCGAAGTCATCAAAATCAACGACGAAGAAGTTCTGCTGATGCGCGAAGAGGACATTCTGGCGGTCATCGAAGGCTAAGCCTGACCGAGCCGTTCGTCCTTGCACGTTGCGCGTCCCATTGCCCGCAAATACTTGTTAGAGGAGATTTTTTTCCATGTCCAAGATGATTGCATTCGATCAAGAGGCCCGCGATGCGATGCGGCGCGGCGTTTCCAAGCTGGCCCGGGCGGTCAAGGTGACCCTCGGTCCTAAGGGGCGCAACGTGATTTTGCAGAAGAGCTTTGGCTCGCCGACGGTGACCAAGGACGGCGTGACGGTGGCCAAGGAGATCGATTTGGAAGACGTTTACGAGAACATGGGCGCCCGCATGGTGCGCGAAGTGGCCTCGAAGACCAGCGACGTCGCCGGCGACGGCACCACTACGGCCACGGTGATGGCCGAATCGATTTTCAATGAAGGTCTGAAGGCCGTCGTGGCCGGCGTCAATCCGATCCATTTGAAGCAAGGGATCGAGAAGGCCGTGGCCGACATCACCGAAAAGCTGCACAAGATGTCGATCACCATCAAGAGCAAGAAAGAGATGGCCCAGGTCGGCACCGTCGCCAGCAACAACGACACCGAAGTCGGTGAACTCTTGGCCGAGGCGATGGAAAAGGTCGGCAAGGACGGCGTGATCACGGTCGACGAAGGCAAGAGCCTGAAGACCGAAGTCGAGTGGGTCGAGGGGATGCAATTCGACCGCGGCTACCTGTCGCCTTACTTCGTCAACAATCCGAACACCATGGAATGCGTGCTGGAAGACGTGTACGTGTTGGTGTTCGAGAAGAAGATTGCCAACATCAAGGAATTGGTGCCGCTGTTGGAAGCGGTCGTCAACGCCGGCCGTCCCCTGTTGATCATCGCCGAGGACGTGGAAGGCGAGGCATTGGCCACACTCGTCATCAACCGGCTGCGCGGCACGTTCCAGTGCTGTGCCGTCAAGGCTCCAGGCTACGGCGATCGCCGTAAGGCCATGCTCGAGGACATCGCCATCCTGACCGGCGGCACCGCGGTCTTCGAAAGCTTGGGAATCAAGCTCGAATCGCTGCCGATCACCGACCTGGGCCGGGCCAAGAAGGTCATCGTCTCGAAGGACAACACCACGGTCATCGAGGGGGCCGGCAAGTCGGCCGACATCAAGGGCCGGATCGAGCAGATTCGCCGCGAAATCTCGGCCGCCACCAGCGATTACGATCGCGAGAAGCTGGAAGAGCGCCTTGCCAAGCTCGCGGGCGGCGTTGCCAAGGTCAACGTTGGTGCCGCCACCGAAAGCGAAATGAAGGAAAAGAAGGCCCGCGTCGAGGATGCGTTGCACGCCACGCGGGCGGCCGTGGAAGAGGGCATTTTGCCGGGCGGCGGCGTAGCCTTGCTGCGGGCGTCGAGCACGGTGAAGGGTGACGGCCTGACGCACGACCAGCAGGTCGGCTACGACATCATTCTGCGTGCTTGCCGTGCCCCGCTGACGGCCATCGCCACGAACGCCGGCAAGGACGGCGGTATCGTTTGCGAGAAGGTATTCGAGGCCAAGGGCAACCTGGGCTACAACGCGGCCACCGACACCTACGAAGACCTGGTGAAGGCGGGCGTGATCGACCCGACCAAGGTCACCCGCACCGCGCTGCAAAACGCGGCTAGCGTGGCCACGCTGCTGTTGACCAGCGATGCCCTGATCGCCGAGAAGCCGAAAAAGGAAGCCGGCAAGAAGGGTGCCGGCGCCGGACACGGCGGCGATTACGACATGTATTAATCGGCTTCCCACCGCCGCGGCTCGAGCGATTGCGCTGGCGCCGTGGCTTGCATTTCCTCGTCAACCCCCGCCGGTCCTACCTTGGGCCGGCGGGGTTTTTATTAGGCTGCCAGACCAGTTTTGCGCTGCCGAAACAATGCAGTCAAGGCCGTCGTTCCGGCTTTTCAACCCGCAGGCGGCGCGGCGGCAGCTCGCGAGTTTGGGCCGGCCCCAGAGAGGAGATTTCTTCCGGGCTCATCGAATCCAAGCGATCGGCCGAGAGGAAATAAAGCGATTGCAACTCGCGGAATTTCGTTTGCCGAGGCATCTTTTCCAGCACCGCCGCCTGTGCACTCGACAGCTCCTCGTGCCCGAACCGCGTCAGCTCCGCGGCGCTCACCGACGGCAGCATCAACCGCAGCGCTTTGACGTCGCGGCGATGATGAATCGAGCTTTGTACCCACTGCAAGATTAGCAGGCGTTTCGTCGGCAGGTCCCCCGCGGCGTCGAGCCGATCGCGGGCCCCCGCTGAAAGTTGTTCGGCCAAATGGGCCAGTTCGGCCTCGGTCAGCTGGATCTGTCCCATCCGCAAGTGACCGGGACCACCATGTTGCGCCATCCAAATCCACAGGATCGCGCGCCGCTGCGGTTCGGTCTTCAAGCCCTCGATATATTGCCGTCGCGGATCGGAAAGCGTGCGCAATAGTGCCTCGCGACGTTGCCAGGCGAAATCCTGGAACCAATTGGTGACCGCCAACAAATCTGGCTCGGTCGGCGCTTCCTTCAGTTCTTGTTTGCGACGTTCCGTTTGCTCGTGTTTGATCTGGCGGACGTGCGCGATCCGATCGTCGTCCAAAAGGTCGTTCAGTTCTTCGCGAACGCCCGAATTGAGCGTTCTCAGCCATTCGTGATAGCGGTTCAGAACCTCGCGCAATTGTTTGCCGTCGGAGTCGTGGTTCAGGCTTGCTTCGATCGTGCGCAGCCGCTGCCTTTCCTCCGCGGCATACATCTCGAAACGTTCCAGCTTGCGCAAGAGCGTTTCTCTTTCTACGGGGGTTTTGCGGGCGATTTCAGCCTGGCGATCGGCCGATGATTCGGGCACCGCCAGTCCGGGCGTAGCATGCACTTCACCCGCTTCGTCGCCAAACAGCCCCGTGTCGGCCAGCTTGCGCAGGTAGTCGATCGAGCCAGCCTGCTCGTAAAGATCGAGATCTTCCAAGATCGGCAGATCGCCAAGCAAATCGCGGTTCGGGTCGGGCCAAATCGCTCGGCCACCGGCGTAACCCAACAGCATAGCGATCGCCACGACCAACACGATGCTGGCCAGCGTGCGACGGTCGAACCAGACTCGACGCGGCGAATCTTGCTTGTCTTCAGCAGCGGCGAGCGACACCATTTCCAACGTCGAGCGGGTGAAGTTCTCGCCCACGGTCGAGCGCGGCAGTCGATCGAGCATGTCCCACGATCGCTCGAATTGGCCTAGTGCCTGCCGATAGGCCGGGTCGCTCTTCAGCCGCTGCTCGACCTGTTGGCTGGCCGCCGGATCGAGTTCGCCGTCGAGATAAGCGATCAATTCGTCGTGGTCTTGGTTTTCCATGAAATCAGTTTTTCCACCGTGGCCGGACCCGATTCTTGATGAACGGTTCGATCAACTTCAATGCCGCGGTCGCTCGATCATGCGTTTTTCAAGTAAGGTTCCAGGGCCTCGCGCAAATTCTCCCTGGCTCGCGCCAACAACGACTTGATGGCCTGGGGACTCATTTGCATCGTCTCGGCAATATCGTTGTAGCTCATCTCCTCGAATTTGCTGAGCAGCACCGCCATCCGCTGGCGTGGGTTCAGCGCGGCCAGCGCCTGCTCGATCACGGCTTGCAATTCCGCCTTGTCGAGCTGCCGAGTCGGCATCTGGCCGCTCGCTGCCACTGCCAGGTGGTCGAGCGAGTGGGCGCCACTGGCTTCTGGATCGCGCGGCGCAATCTGCACCTCAGCCCTCCGGGCGAGGGTCCGCAGGGCGTTCGAGGCGACATTGTTGGCGATCGTGAACAGCCAGGTCGAAAACTTTGCTCCGGGCACATAGCGCGTGCGAGCCCGGTAGACCCGCAAAAACACTTCTTGTGCCAGATCTTCGGCCAGATCGCGGCGCCCCGTGAGGTGTTCGAGGACCGTGACCAGTCGCGACTGATAGCGAACCATCAATTCGTCGAAAGCAGCCGCATTGCCGTCGCGCACTTCCAGCATCAGCCGCACGTCGGGATCTTGCAGCTCGTAACGCCGGGCCGTCGACTCGCTGACCACCAATGCCAATCCTCGCCGGCTGTTAGAGTTCCGGGAGCCCGATGCTGTCTTTGCGATCAAAGGGGGACTCTCGGCCTCCCAATTCTAACGCGCCGGCTCGAGGGAGGGGCCATGCCCAACTCCCCCGCGACTGCCAGGCAGCGGAGAATTGAACCCCGCAAATGGCTTCGAAGTTCCGCGGTTTTGGGTGCGGCAAAAAATCGCTTTGGGCGAACGAAGAGACTGGCGAAAGATGAAAGGATGCTAACGATCATGCCAGCCCTGCTTTTTCGGTTTCCCGTGAGAATGTGATGAAATCGCTTGACGCACTTTTTCATCCGGGTATGTTGCAGGAGGACAGAGAGGACACGCCCTGGAACCCAGCGGAAACGTACCCGCGACCTTGGCTCGCGGTGGGACGTCCCTGCCCCGCCAGCTCACCTGAAAAGGTTGATTCGGAGTCGAGGTTGCGAGCGAGTCGATGGCCCTGCGGAGCGACTGCAGAGGACCCGATCGCTACGAATTCGGACTCCGCCAAAGAATCGGTCATGACGGCCGATAAGACTTGCGCTCAAGAGGGCGCATTGAATCGGCCAGTGGTCTTGGCCCGCGAGCCGCAATGTCGACGGTGTGCTCTTACTGCTGCCTGGCAGTCGGGCGTACGCGGCGCGCGGCATACGTGTAGGAAGAAGAGACATCGAAAGGAAGTGAAGATCGTGTTGATGCGAAGCGAAGGGATTATCGTCGATGCCGGCCTGCAACGATTGCGGGAGAGCCCCTATGGCGCCGTGCGACGGTTGACGTGTGATTTCGCCGACGGCGTGCTGACGCTACGGGGGAATGTGGCCAGTTTCTTTCACAAGCAGGTTGCTCAACAATCGGTTGCCGGGCTGGAAGGGGTCGACCAGGTCAATAACCAGATCGAAGTGAAGTAACGATCCGCGGCCGTCAAGGCTTTCGTCGGGCTGGCTTGATTGACTGCTGCGGCCAGGGAGACACGTCGGTCGTCGGTCGGTTTTCACCCTGCCCGCGAAATGGAAACGGCACTGCGGGCGAACCCACAGTGCCGGAGCAGTCACAGTATCGCAGCTCAGACGCGGTGGCTTTGCGCCGCTCAGTGGCGGTAGGCGGCGGTCGATGACGTCACGCGATAGCCTTGGCCTTGCGCCTGGCTCACCTCGCGATCGTCGAAGAACGGCCCATCTTTTTGATCCTCGTTCGACGCCACCTCTTGCTGCCTCACAACTTGCTCGGTCGCTGGCGGCCGGCGCTGAGTGACCCGCGGTTGCGGCGGCCGTTGATAGTGTGGTTGGCGACTCATGCGCGAGGGGCCGCTCGGTGCCGGACCGCGTTGATTTCCGCGCGGCCTTCGCGATTGAGTGGGAACGGGAAGTTCCTCGCTCGGCGCCGTCTGCGGCACAATCGTCCCGTCGTCCGGATACATATCGGGTCCCGGGGCTACGTTCACGTGGCCCACAGGACTGACGCCGGGACAGCCGCCTGGCCCGCATCCGTTGCAGCGGCAACCCATGCAATTGGGTACCCACCATCTGCGGCCGGTGAAGTTGCCATAGCAATCACAGGGATCGACGCAGTTGGGCGGGTCGTTCCACCACGGATTCCAGAACTGCTCGCCACAGCCGCAGCCGGCATAATGAGTGGACTGGTAGTGTTCGAGCCAGGCGTCGTGCCAGCAGCAAATGCTGTTGATGGCGCAGCAACCGCTGCCGAGCGACATCCAGAGCAGGGCCACACTCAAAAGCGTAAGTCTTTTCGACATCGTGGTTTCCTTCCCGAGATCGTCATCGCTTCACGCGGCCGACTGCCGGTCGGTTTGGCGTTACTAGCGCGGGGCGAGCAGGAATTCCCGCTGCCTGCCGAGAGTGCGCGCCCGAGAGTTCCGGACGCCAAGGGATGTATCGGCCGTCAAGGTCGCTGCGATCCAGAAAATCGGCAAAATCGTCACATTCTGGCCAGGCTCACCATTTTTCGTCGCCGCCATACAGGCACGATTTGGGCATAATGGTTGGGCTTTGTTACCGCCTCCCGCCGTTGAATCGCTCGCAAACCGAGAAAGCCCTTGAACGACACTCCCGAGCAGGCCGACACCGACACTTTGTCCGGTGCCCTGACCCGCCACGCCATCGAGCTGCCGGCTGAAGAGATTGAAACGCTCGACCGCTACTGCCAATCGTTGTGGGATTGGAACGAAAAGCTCAATCTGACCCGGCATACCACGTATGAGAAATTCGTCACGCGCGACGTCGTCGACAGCCAGGCCCTCGAACAATTCCTCGAGCCAGGCAGCCGCGTGCTCGACGTAGGCACGGGAGGCGGCGTGCCGGGGGTGATCCTTTCAATCATCCGCGCGGACTTGACCATTGAGCTTTGCGAATCGATGGCCAAGAAGGCCAAGGTCGTGCAGGCGATCGTAAGTGAATTGAAGCTCGACGTACCCGTCCATCATGCCTCGGCACAACAGGTGCTCGCCGAGCGTCAGTTCGATACGCTCGTGGTGCGGGCCGTGGCCCCACTGACGAATCTGCTCACCTGGTTTGCGCCCCATTGGGAAGCCTTCGATCGGCTGCTGGTGATCAAGGGTCCCGCCTGGGTCG
>DATJTR010000670.1:0-4186 GCA_035503215.1 Pirellulales bacterium | reverse complement strand
CATGTCGCCCCTTATCCGTGTTGCTATCTCGTGGGTCGAGTCTTGTTCGCTATCGTTCGGAATCGTGCCTGGCGCCGGACCAAAATGCGAGCCGTGCCGCCGGCGGTTTCAGGCGGCGCCTCTTTCGGGAAGTGCGGTCGTGATTTGCCAGCGCAGCGGAATCGTCGCCGGTGCGTCCACCGACACGACGGGCGAAGCGGCCGGCACGGTCTGGGGATGGTCGGCCCAAAACTCGACGAAGCGATCGACGAACACGGCCAGTCGCGACCAATCGGCGCCGGCGATCGGACTGGCCGATTCGATCCGCAGGCGGCACCAGTGGCCGCGCGTCGAGCGGCGCGAAAGTTGAATCGCCGAGGCAGCCGTCAGCGTGTCGACGCCGCTCCAGGCGAGTTCGGCCAGGGCGCCGTCGGCATCTTCGACACTCAGAGCGATCGCATCGACGGGTAATTGGCGGAGTTGGGTCACGAGTTGATGCCAGGCCATGTCGAACGGCATCTCGGCCAGCTCGGCCACGGTGGGCGGAGCGAGTCCACCTTGCGAGGGCAAACGTCCGAGCCAGGCGGTCAGCAGCGCCCATTCGTGATGGCCGGCCACGCGCAGCCGCACGGCCAGCACCACGGCGATCGCCGCTGCGCTCCAGGCCAAAGTGTCGCTGCGGCGATGGCTGGCGACCGCCACGATCGCCGCCCACACGAGCGACACGCCGAAGAAGAGCAGCAGAATCTGTTGCGGGCGGAGCCCCTGTTCGAGCAAGCGATGATGCATGTGGCCGCGATCGGGATGCCAGAAGCCGCGCCCCGATAGCGAGCGGCGGACGATGGCCAGCACGGTGTCGGCCAACGGAATTGCCATTACGGCCGCGAGAAAAGTCAGGTTCGTGGCGCCGGTGTTCGTCTTGGCGGTAAGCAACGCCGCCAGCGACAACGCCAGCCCGATCGTCATGCTGCCGGTGTCCCCCAGATAGATACGGGCCGGAGGAAAGTTGAACGCCAGAAAGCCCAGCAGCGCACCAGCCAGCGGCACGATGAACAGCGTGACGCCGCCGGTCTGGCCGAAGACGTCGATCCCGGCGATCGTGACTGCAATGCCGACCGACACGATTGACGCCATGCCGTCCATGCCATCGAGCAAGTTCATGGCGTTGATGCCCAGCACGAACCAGAACACGGTGGCCGGCCCGCCCAGCATGCCCAGGTCAAAGGCGTAGCCGCAGCACACCAGGTGCTGGAGCCGGCAGCCGGAGAGGACGATCGGCAGCACGGCCAGGCACTGGCCAAGCAGTTTCCAGCGTGCTCGCAGGCGATGAATGTCGTCGCAGATTCCGATCAGGGCCAACATCATCAGCGAGGCCAAGGCCGGCATGGTGACGCTGGGCAGCGTCGGATGGGCGAACACCGTGAGCGCGAACAACAGGCCCGATCCCCAACCCAGCAGCACGGCCACGCCTCCCAAATACGGCACGGGAAGTTTTTGCAGCTTGCGCCGGCCGTCGGGAAAGTCGAGGATGCGCGCCCGCATGGCGACGCGCCGAGCGGCTGGCGTGAGCGCCAGCGTGGCGAGCAATGCCGCGACGAAAGCGAACCAGTAGGCAATCATGTGTATGACCCGCGTTGTTTCGATGTCTGCCCAATCGGCGGGCACGGCCTTGCGGCCCGCTCACTCGGATTTTCGGGGCGTCTACTCGACGCCCATCGGCCCATGCGTTTTGCTGAACTCACTGTTTGGATTCGAAGCTGGCCGGCGTGGCGGCGGACTGCGATTGCTCGTCGGCGCGTCCGGTGGCCGCACGGGCCAGGGCCGCCTTCACGTCTTTGTGATCGGGATGCCGCTGCTCGCACCAGCGGAACTGAGTTTCGGCTTCGGCGAACTGCTTTTGATCGAGTTCACGCAGGCCGAGAACGTAGTGGAACTCGAAATCGCTGGGCCGGCCGGCCACGGCGTGCTTCAAGCAAGTGATCGCCGCCGCCGGCTGATGAATCGCTAGATAGACGTGATGCATCTCGAACCAGAGTTGCGCGGCGGCGTCGGCGTCGCTCCGCCGAATCGCCTGGCCGAGTTGCCCGACATAGTAGGCGCCGATGGCTTGCACTTGCGGCTGCACGTTCATGTCGGCATAGCGGTGGTACAGCATGCGCGTCGAGGCCAGATCGGGCTGGAACGCGGTGAGCACTTCGTCGACCGGAATCGGCATCGCCGTGAGCAGCCGCACCATGGCCATCCGTTCCTGGTGACGGCAGCGGAGCACCGGCCGCCAGTAGGAGATCATGCCTTCCACGTCGCCGCGCAGGGCCGCGGCACTGCCGGCCGCGAGCAAGACGACGCCGTCGTAGGGGCGGACTTTGAGGGCCTGATTGAGATAGGCCAGCCGCTCGGCTTGTCCTTGTCCCTTGAGGAAGCAGAGATCGGCCAGGTGAACGTACCCTTCGCCCAACAGGGCGCACAGCGACACTCCGCGGTCGAGATGCCAGAGGGCCACGTTCAGCATGCGGCGATTTTCGCCGATCGCCCGCGCCAGCCAGGCGTCGAGATCGGCCGCCGAGGCAAACCGGCTGCGCGAAGCCATGGCTGCTTCGCTGATTTGATTCAGCGGCATGGCGTTGGCCGCCGCTTGCTGCAATTGCTCGAAGCGGCCGAGCAGAATGCTGGCCAGGCGGATATGGGCCTTGGCGTTGTCGGGGGTCCAATACAGCACGTTTTCCAGCGCCGCCACTACCGACGGATCGGCCGGCTTTTCGGTCTCTTCCGACGAACGGAGGGCGTAGCGCAGGAAGTGATCCCAGTTCGGTTCGGCCATCGTGGCGCAGAAACGGTCGTAAACCATCCAGCCGCCGACCAACGTCAGGGCCAACGGAGCGAGCCGCCACTGCCACTGCCGCAGCGGGGAGACGATCGGTTTCGTCGCGGCCGACGCCTTTTCGGCCACGGCCGGCCGGCTCAACGCCGCCAGTCGGCAAGCCGAGGCGGCCAACAGCACGGTGACCGCCGCCAGCGAAGGAATGTACCAGACGAAATCGGCCAGCGAGTGAATCACACTGGCCAAGAGTCCGCCGGCCACGGCCGCGGCGCACAGGCAGACCTGGCGATCGACTCCGGCGGCCAGGCTGCGGCGGCACCAGAGTGCGCAGAGCACGATCGCCGCGATCATCAGCAGCAAGCCGGGGATGCCGGTCTCCAGGGCGATTTGCAAATAGCCGTTTTCGGCGTGCGTGAATTCGACTTCCCACGAATCGGTCAAATACATGGGATAGATTTCGCGATGGCTGCCGACGCCGGAGCCGAACAAGGCGTAGTCGGGCAAGGCTTTGAAGTCGGCGTCCCAAATCGCCCGGCGCGGGCCGCCTTGATCGAGCTCTTCGATCGAGCCGGAGGTGTAATCGTCGAGGCGTTCGGCCACGCTCTGATAGCCATGAATGGCCAGGCTGGCACCGATCAGGGCAAAGACGCCGATCAAGGCCAGCGGAAACTTCCATCCGAGCAGCTTGGCCCGATAGAGAGCGCCGCAGGCCACCGACGTTGAGATAAGCATGGCCAAGGCGCCGCCGCGCGAGGCGGTCATCAACCCGGCAAGAAGCACGATGCCCAGGGCCAGCGTCCAAGCGAACAAGCGAGTTTGCTCGGCCGGGGTGCGGCCTGCGGTGAATCCACTGCGCTGCGTTCCGGCCCGCGGCGCGAGCGAGGCGGCCACGAGGCAGGCCAACGGTCCGACGCCCAAGGCCATCAGATGGGCGAAATGATTGCGGTTGATGAAAGCCCCCGTCACGGCGTAGAGCGTGTCGCGGAACGGATGCTCATAGATCCAGACGAATTTGCCGTTGGTGGTCAGGTATTGCACGATGCCGAAGACCGCTTGCACGACGACGGACACGCCGATCCAGCGCAACAGCCAGGCGACGTCGGCCGCGGTTTTCAGCCGTTGTACGGCCACGACAAACAGCATGCCGTAGGCCAGGAGCAAGGTGAGCCCGGCTCGCGTCCAATCGGGAGTCATCGACACCTGGCTCCAGGTGCCGAGCGTGCCGGCGACCGACGCATCTCCCTGCCATAACGGCAACAATTGGCGCGTGTGCGGCGAAAGCAAATCGAGAATTGGCCGGGGCCAAGGGACGATCTGGGCGACGACCAGCAGCACGGCCGCCATCAGAATCCATTCGCCAGGCGAACTGATCCAGGCCGCGGCCCGCCG
>DATJTR010000669.1:0-4017 GCA_035503215.1 Pirellulales bacterium | reverse complement strand
CGGCAAACAGCGAGCTCAATCCGCCGCAATCGGCCGTGTGCTGCTGGCAAACGAACGAGGCGTGGCGATTGATGCCGTCCACATACTGATAGCGGTAGGCGTGCGAGATCGCCAAAAACACGCGGCGGCCAAAATCGACTTCGCTTTCGCGTGGCGGGCGGTGCAGCCCTTTCGCTTGCAGCCAGCGCTGAAAGATCGGGCTGGAAAAATCGAGCGTCGCGGTTTCGGCCAGCGACAGCTCGCGCTCGGCCGGCGACAGTTGCTCGGCCGGCGGATACGTTTTGCCCTCCTCGCGGCGGACCAGCGTGCGGCGGTGCAAGGTCGCGCGGTATTCGACGTGGCCATCGAGCTCGTGCCACAGCGCTGGCTGATCGGCCGGCACCTCGGCCCGCAGCAGCGCTCGATGCCGCGGGCTGAGATCGGTGCAGGGTTCGCCTGTGGGCACAAGCCGCGTCGACGTGCCGCTTTGCCCGGCCAGCTCGGGCGCCTGCGAGGCGAACACGGCCCAAATCCGCACGTTCACCTCGGGCGCGTGGATGCGGAATTGTTCCACCGCCCGAATCGTTTTGCTTTTCGCTGTGACGATGGCGTACTGCGGTTCAGCGGCCACGCACCGCGCCGGCGTGCTTGCCGCGAGCACGAGCAGCACGATTAGGTACACCGCGACCCTTCGGCGGGACCATGCTGGCGACTGATCAAGTTGCAGACGCGCCGCAGTCATCGCCCGTTGGCGCGTTGAGCGCTGGCGGAACATCATGTTCGGCTCTTCCACGTTTCGCATCCCTGCCATAGCCAGCCGCCAACCAATCGCCTCCACGCCCGCCGCGGCTATCGTAGCCCCGATCGCCCGCAGCGGGAAAGCTCGGTTTTTGGTGTCCCGTAGTCAGAGCCGGCCGTATGGAAAAAAGAGGCAATCCACCCGCCAGCACGCCGCGTCGCTCGCTCGCCACTCAGCTCTTGGCGTCGAGCGGGCCGATGAACTCCTTTTTCGTGGGGGCGTTGGCGAACGCACTGATGGGCATGTTCAAAACCGCGGCGAACACCGAGGTTTGACCGGCGGCCACCCATTCGCTGAGATTCACCGTCGTGAAATCGGCGTGGTTGTGGACCACCATCACTCGGGCCTGGCCGGAGCCGCTGTTCTCCACGTAATGGCCAAAACCGATCGGCGTGAACGCCACGTCTTCCAGGCCGCATTCGAACGACGACGCCTGGCCTTTGCCATCGACGATCGTCATCCGTACCTGTCCTTCCATCACGAATAGCCATTCGTCCGAGTTGGGATGCCAATGCGGCTCCCGCAGGTCTCCCTCGGCCAACGTGATCAAGCTGGCCGACATCGTCGACGACATCGGAAAATCGGCCAGCTTGTGCTCGCGTACTGAGCTTTGCCCATACACGTGGGCAGGGGCCGTCTTCATGCTGAATTTGTAGGGCGAATCGTTCTCGACCTTGTGTCCCGCCGGCTTTGGCTTGTCGCCTTCGCCGCCGGGCGCGGCTCCTTGGGCCGCACCGGTGGCCAGTGCCCCGCCCGCCAGCGCCCCTACGGCAATTCCCATCACTTGCCGCCGACTGATGATTTCCATGACCGACTCCCTGAGATGTTTCCCCGCCTGACGCCGGCCGAGTCGCGATTGAAACGCCCCAGCGCTGGCTGCATCGCTCGTAGTGATCGCGAACGCGTTCATTATCGTGGTCCGCGCAAAACCGTGCAATTCGCCCGAGCGCCGTTGCCGCCGAGCAGTCGACTCGTCGCCAGCACTCGACCTCGTTTTCCGCCGCCGTCGCGAACCCCCACCTATTCCGTGGTGTCGATTGCCTGCACGGTTTTCAACCCACAGGTGCGCCGATGGCTGCCGCTGAAACTGCCTGGTTTGCCGACGATTCGTTCTGGGAACAAACGTTTCCCTTCATGTTCCGCCCGACCAGTTTTGACTGGGCCGTGGAAAAGGCCCCCCTCATCCCAGCCCTCTCGGGCGTCGCCAGCGGCGCGCTGCTCGACCTGGCTTGTGGCCCGGGGCGTTATGCGATTCCCTTCGCCCAGGCCGGCTTCGCCGTCACGGCCGTCGATCGCACCCGCTTCCTGCTCGAGCGGGGGCGCGAGCGGGCCAACCAGGCCGGCGCACACGTCGAGTGGATCGAAGCCGACATGGGCCAGTTCATCCGTCCCGCGGCGTTCGATCTCGTGCTGAATGTCTTCACGTCGTTCGGTTTTTATGACGATCCGGCTGATAATCGGCGCGTGCTGGAAAACGTCTTCACGAGTCTCCGCCCGGGCGGCGTGTTTGTCTTCGACCACTTAGGCAAGGAACTGCTGGCCGAGCGGTTCATGCCCACACTGAGCGAGACTCTCGACGACGGCAGCGTGATGATCCATCGCAACGAGATCATCGACGATTGGTCGCGCGTTGATGGCGAGTGGATTCTGATCTCTGGCGAGCGCGTCACCCGCTGGCGCATCCGCCACTGGCTGTACAGCGGCCGCGAGATTCGCGAGCTGCTCTCCAGCGTCGGCTTCGTCGACGTTCGTCTCTACGGTAATTTCGCCGGCGACCCCTACGGCCCCGGCGCTGCGCGCCTCGTGGCCGTGGCCCGACGGCCGGCGTGAGCCGAAATTCTGCGCACGCGAGATTCGGGCGGCGGAAAGAAACCCGCCTTACCGCGCTGCCGCTTGCGCCATCGACTCGGCGGCCAGCCAACCGGTGCTGAAGGCGGCCTGAAAATTGAAGCCGCCGATGAAACCATCGCAGTCCAGAATCTCGCCGGCCAAATACAAATTCGGCAAGAGCTTGCTCTCCATCGTCCGCGAGTCGACTTCGGCCAGCAGGACGCCGCCGGCGGTGACTTCGGCCTTGGAAAAACCCCGGCTGCCGCTGACACCGATCGAAAGCGCCTTCGCCGCCGCGACCAGCGCGCCCCGCTCGGCGGTGGAGAGTTCGGCCAGGCGGCGCTCCGGTGGCACGGCCGCCTGGCGGAACACGGCCTCGGCCACGCGGCGCGGAAAAAACCCGTCGAACAGTCCGCTGGCGCTGCGCCGTCCTTCGCTGGCGGCCGTCGTGCGCATCTGCTCGTCGAGCTGCGTGGGGCTGGCCGCCGGCAGACAGTCGACCTCCAGCCGCAGCCGCCGCGGATCGCCCGAGCCGGTGACCGCCCGACTGACGTCGAGCGCCGCCGGTCCCGACAGGCCGAAATGCGTGAAGAGGAGTGCCGTCCGCCGCTCGATGAGCACGCCGGGCGAAAGTCCGCGCCGCCGAGCTCGTTCCGGCGTTTCGCTCGCGCGCAATTCGGGATCGACCACGCGCACCAGCACGTCGGGCAGGGCGATGCCGGCCAGCTCGCGGACCCAAGCATCGTCGCTGGTCAGCGGGACCAAGGCCGGCCGCGGGGGGCGGATCGTGTGTCCCAGCGCCGCCAGCCAGGCATAGCCGTCCCCCGTCGTGCCGCAGCCGGCATAGCTCATGCCGCCGGTGGTGACCAGCAGTTGATCGCAGAAGAGCGTTCGCCGCGCGGTAATCACCTCAAAGCCATCGTCCCGCCGCCGGATTTCAGTCGCCGGCTCGGCCAACGCCAGGGTCGCGCCGCTGCGGTCCAGCCGCCGCACCAAGGCCGCCACGACGTCCACGGCACGATCGCTTTGCGGAAAAACCTTGCCCGTGCCGGCTTCGACATAGGTCGGCACCCCTTCCGCTTCGACCAGGGCGACCAGTTCGCGCGGGCCGAGCGCCGCCAATGCCGAGTGCAAAAATTTTCCGGCACTGCCAAAGGCGGCCACGATTCCGCGCTCGTCGCAGTCGTGCGTCAGATTGCAGCGGGTGCCGCCGGAAATGAGAATCTTGACGCCCGGCTTGCGATTCTTTTCCACCAGCAGCGTGCGGCGGCCGAGTTCGGCCAGGCGGGCAGCGGCCAACAGTCCGGCAGCTCCGGCCCCGACGACGATGGCCTCGTAGCGATCGCCTATTGCAGAATCATCAGCCGCGGCCATCGCAGACAAACTCCACGGCGTGCATTCGTGTCGTG
>DATJTR010000668.1:0-5152 GCA_035503215.1 Pirellulales bacterium | reverse complement strand
GCCACGGCCAGGTGCGACGTCCGGTTCGACCCCAGCATCACGCTGATAGTCGACTCACCTCGATGCCGAAGCTATTGTTCCGTAGAGCTGTCCTGCCAGAGGGGCAAACTATGGGAGGCGTGCCGGGGGACGAGGTTCATGTCCTTGACCTGGACGAGTTCCGGGAGGGCGCCCTGTGGGGGCGGTACTGGTTCGTGCGAGTCGAGCGCGTTAGTGGCGGCGACTGCTGTTCACCGACCAGACCAAAATGCGGTCAATCTCCGCCCACTTGTGGTCAGTCAGTGCCGAACCCCCGCCGTCACAGCGGAATCAGCGAATGGCCATGCGCGGCACAGGCGAACACGAAATTAGCGAGCCCATAGATCGCCACCGCCTTCGGGCCGCCACCGGCTACCTTCTCGGTAAAGGTTGCCCACGAATCCTCTTTCCGAAGTTTTTTCACCGCTTCCAGCACGTTCTCGCCGAAGGCGGCATAGACCTGCGCCTTCTTGTGCAGGCCGGTAATAGCCGCGAACAGATCGTCGATTGCCGCCGCCATCTTCTTTCCCGCTGCGCGCTGCCCGGGCGACAGCATGCCGTCCGGCACTCCGCTGAGCTGTTTGCGCGCGGCGTTGAGTTGGCTGACCAGCCCATCCGCGTCACTGTCCAACCTGGAAATTTGCCCAAGAAACTGGTTGCAGCGCGCCTCGATCGCACTAGCGGCTTTGATCATGTCGCGGGTGATCGGCATGATCGCCGCCAGCACCTCCTTGCTCAGCTCCTTCGCCTTGGAACCGGTCTGACTTTTGCCCTTGCCGTTGCCATCCTTCTTCTTCGCCGCTTCGCGCTGGGCGTTCAGTTCGGTGACGTGCTGCTGGTCCTTCATCAGGGCCGTGCCGGTGGTCTCGATCCCCTCGGCCAGCTTATCGATGTTTTTCGCCAGCTCCATGACGCCCTTGGCGATGACGAGAAGATTGACCCAGGCGGTGCCAAAACTCAGCACGAAAGACGCGGCGGCGACGCTAATGCTAATTGTGGTCAGCGCGATCTTAGTGCCGGTGTTCACCTGGAACTCTTTCAAGTATGCCTGCCGTTGCGCGTATTTCTGCCACCCGGCCTGCACCGCGCGATCAAGCGTGTCCTGCACGATCCCGGCATAGTGCTTCAGCACCTGATTGGCCTCGTTCGTCTTGTCCGTCAGCTTGGTGGGATCGGCGGCGATGGTTTTGTCCACTTTCACGATCGTGTCGGTGAACAGGCCGCGCAGAGTAGAAAGCTGCTCCTCCGCCTTGCGGCCCAGATAGTCGATTTTCAGGCCCTCCTGGCAGGAGTCGATCAACCGCTGCAGTTCCTCATCCACGTCGATCGACACATCGACCTTGATGGGATCGACTTTCAGGAACACGGGCTTCGCACCATCTGCGAGGTTGAAGCTGCGCAGCTTGACCGCGCTGATCATTTGCGCGCTGGGCCGTGGCGGCTGGGACGCCTGATTAGCCTCGACCCAAATCGCAGCCGGTTCAGCCTGCAGCTTGGAAAGTGCCTTGCGCGCCTCCTCGATCTTCGTGCCGCGCAGCGCCGGGCCCAGCCCGAATCCCTGCTGGATCGAGTCCACGAACTCTGGCGGCAGCGAGTCGGTGTCGAGATCGGCGGCAAAGAACTGGTCCTTTGCCGCCTTCCAGCGGCTGTAAAGATCGCTCATCACTGATTCCTCGATTGGCGCGGTGCTTCCGTAGCGGGAAATCCGTCGAGGCAATTGACGGACGGCGCAGGATTTCGTGCGCCCTTACCCGGAAAGAGACATTTCGCAGCCTGGCGTGGTCGGGTCGACCAACAGGCGATGAATATCAACGAATGGGTTCCCGTCGAGTTCTGCGTGTAGCGCCTGCCACGACCTCAAATCGGTCGCGATGCCGTCATAAACGCCACGCGACACCTCCATCATCTCCGCGGTCTCTTCGGTGGCAGCGTGGATCCAGGCAAATAGCAGGCTTTCCTCTGTGCGTCCGATCAGGCGGCATTCTGTGTCATCGCCCAGCGGCAGCGTGCGCTGCGTGCGCAGAACCGCGAGCTTCACAAGTTCCAGGATCAGATCGTCGAGGCCAAGTTCCGAGCACAGCAGCTTCTCCTGCACCGCCGCCCACCCGAAGGTTACGCGTACCCTCAGTGACTCCCCGATTCGCCGGGCCGGGCGTGGTGCTTCCGGGCCGTACGCCATGTCGAAGATGTCGTGCGCCCCTTTCTCCAACTCCGCCCACTCCGTCAGCCGATCCGCCGGGCGAACCAAGACCCAATCTCGCCGGCCGAGGTCCAGATAGACAAATTCGGGCTCCAGCCGCAGCGGCGCGGCGCAACCAGGGCATGGCTGGCGCTGAAAGGTGCCATTGATGATGGCGGCCCTGAGATCGGGGCGGCGATCACCATTGACGCTGTGGACCGCCTGGAACGGAATCGTGCTGCCGCATTTCGCGCAGGACAGCGATACCGAGCGGAACATAGACATCAGAACATCTCCTCGGGATTAAACGCCATTCGCGGCAGCATGGTCAAACATCAATCTGATCGTGGAGCCAGCCATAGGCTGGGTGTGACGTTGGCAACTTCTTCGAATAGTAGAAGGCATATAACTCGGCGAACCATTCGCCGGCAGCGCGAAACTGGTAGTCGCTGACGCCATCGCCGCGCGAGGCCAGCGCGTAACTGGTCCATGAGTTCTCATACGATAATTGGTAAACACGGCCGTCAACGGCTGCGTCGGCTGCGCCGCTCGGCCCCTTATCCCAAAGACCTAACTTGCGGATCTGCAGGCACCATTTGACTGCCTCATGGTTCACCGAATTGCGCAATTCTTGGACGCTAACCTTGGCGGGACATTGGTATTTCGAATCCATGGTTGTTAAAGCGTCGCTCAACTTCTTCTTGCCCTTGAGCATGAGCGCAAGCAGTTCGACCGAAAAGGGCTTGTTCTCGCTGTTACTGTTGATCAAGGGTGGTTTCGCCTCATATTTTTCAAATGCGGCGGCCCAGACGTCTTCGTTCGCCCCGTTCCGGGTCAACTCTGCGCGTTCAGCGTCGATCCGTTTGAATTCCCTGTTGCTCTCGGCACCTTTCTTAACGATCCTCCATTGGGCATAGGCGTACTGATCCGGTTTTACGATTTTTGCCAGAAACTCCTGGGGGTCTGGGGGTTGCCCGGTCCGCAACACGATTTCGAGATATTTCTCGAGCCATCTGTTCGGAACGTAGGCCGCGCCGTCCCGCAGCGCCAAGTGAAAGTTTTTGGGGCCAAGCACTTTATTTGCGATCTCCAACGGGCTTTCTTCCGCCCAACCGCCGTAGTTGAGTTTGCTACCGTTGGTAGTCATGAATTTTAGCTTATCATCGACTGAATGGCCAACCTCGTGCAACGTTGTAAACGAGAAGGCATCGAAGGCTGTTCTATCGCCGGTCGCTTTGACGCGTTGAAATGGCAAAGAGCTGTATGGCAGGTTAACAACGATCTCTTGGCTATCGTGAAGGTATACTCCGACCGCACCTTTTCGTATGGCGTCCAGCAGTCCACTGTTGCGCGTGATTTTCTCCAGATTATCGTTGCGTGTGGTGTGGGAGGGGGGCACCATGCCCAGCACCTTGTACAACTTTGGTAAGGCCTTTTTGCCCAGTTTTCCTTGCAGAACTACATCATACCGCTTCTCCAGGACCATTTTTACGAACTCCTTGTCGCCATCGCTTTTTGCGACACCGTCGAGGCTCGCGACCATGTCATCCATCTTCTGCCTCCCCTCCTCGCTCGCAGCGAGCTCAGCGAGCCGAATCTTCTTCTCGTCGGCCGTCAGCTCTTCGTACTTGGCCCTGTCGCTCGCCGCGATTGCGCGCCGTTCGGCCTGGGTTTTCTCGATTTTCTTCTTGCCAAAGGCGGCGGCGGTTTTTGCGCCGTTGGTCACCCCCTGATAGCCGGTAATCAACTCGCCAACAGGAACCCCGCTCTTATCCAGGTTGGCCACCCGCTCTTCGAGACGCTTGGGTATATTGCTGACGTGCGGATCGAGTTCGCCCGCCGCGGCAAAAGTCTTGCGCAAGGCGGCGATCGCATCGACGGCTTCCTGTCGCGCCTGGTCTGCCGGTCCTTCGGCTATTGCGGCCCGCGCCGGTGCGGCATCTGCGGGATCCGCCTGAGGCGTGGGTGGGGGCGGCGGCACCCAAGCGTCCAACGCCGCTTCGAACGCCGTCAAGGCGTTGTCGCACGCGTCGCGATCCGATTGCTTGGCGCCGAGCGAGAAGGCGGTGTCGACCTTGCCGCGCACCTCCTCGCATTGGCGATCCAAGTCCGCGTTGCGTGGTGAGAAGGTATTTTTACGCGTCTCCAGCGCGTCGAAGCGCGCCAGGAATATGGCCCCTTGGCTTTGCGGTGGGGGCGATGGTGGGGGCGCTACCGGGTTGGGAACGGCAGCCGGAAGTGCCGGGTTGGATGCAGGCGCCGTCCGAACATCCAAACGCTTCGCGAAAGCCGCCAACGCGCCCCCGCACTTGTCATAATCCAGTTGCGTGGCGCTTGGCTTGCCGGCAGCCTCGACCAGCCCGCCTGCAAATCTGCATAGCGAACTCGCGATGCCATCGTCTGGGCAGAGCTCATTCTTACGACGCTCCAGCTCCGTAAAGCGTGCGCAGAGGGTCGCCGCACGGCTCTTGGGTGCCGCCGGATTCGCATTTGCCCCCTCTGCAACCGCGGCCTCGGTCTTCAGCGGTGCGCTGTTGCCATTGGTGTGCGAACCCGTGGCGTTTGCTTGCGTCCTCGCGACCGCCGGAGTCACCGACGGCGTATTGCGCGGGGCGGCATACACCCGGTCCGCACCGAAGGCCTGCTTGAAAGGTCCCCAGGGTTCCGGCATTTTATCGGACATCTCTCCCTCCGCTGAGTTATTGAGCGCGCGCCGCTTCAAGCGCCGCCTGCAGCCCCGCCAATGCCGGACCGATCGTCGCGCGAATCGAAACCCGCACCGGGGATGGGTTGGCGTCGCATGCGGCAACGCGCCTGTCGGTTTCGATGTGCGTCCGGAATTGGCTCAACAACGCGAGGGCTTTCGGCCCGCTCTGCCGCACGTTGACCGGACTGGCGTCACCCAGTTCGAGCAGCATCCCCTGCACCCGTACCTTATGGTTGCCGGTCACCGCG
>DATJTR010000667.1:0-4781 GCA_035503215.1 Pirellulales bacterium | reverse complement strand
GACCAGCGGCTTGCCGCGCGACATTTTGGCCTCGGGGTCGAGCTTGGCCTCCAGATCGTAGCGCTTTTCCAACAGCCGCTTCTGCCGCTCGGTCACCTTGGGTTTGGCGGCGACGAGGGCCTTGTAACCTTCTTCGAAAGTTTGGCCCGGCTTCATCGCCCCCTGCGGATCGTAGTACATGTCGAAACCGAACGACCCACCTTTTTCAGGTTGATCGACGAGCGCCTCGGACGATGGCACAGCGTCGGCCCGCGAAAAGACGTCGGACTTGTCGTGCTCGGTTTTCTTTTGCTCGGGCCGGTCGGCGGCGACCGTTTGCGGCGTTTGGGCCTCGGCGACGGCGTCTTTCGCGTGGGCGGCTTTTTGGCCCACGGCCGGGGATAGCCAGACGGCGAGTGAGGCGACCGAAGCGAGGCTGAACAGCCCGATGATGAGCGAACCGTTTCGGCGAAGGGGCTGGGACATGGCGAAACCTCCTGAGAGCGAGAAGGGAGAGGCCAACTTTGTTGCAACAACCGTGCCGCGTGAGATGCAGCGGTGCAGCTGCGCGCGAGCGCTCGGCGGTTGGTTATCTACCAGCGAGGCGCATAACGCAAGCGCCCGGTCGGCCGGCGCGCAAACTGGCGGCCGGCGAGCCGCACGACGACCCTCGCGCCATCGAAACGCGATCGTGTGGTTCGCCCGCCGCTGAATGCACTCAGATCGATCGCCGGCGCTGGGCCACGAGCAAAAGGGCCACGCCCACGCCGACGGCCACCAACCCGGCCAGCGGATTGATGAAAATCGTGTTGGGCTGCGAAACGTCCCAAGCGAAGAAGCCGAGCGGGCCGACTTCGTGCTGGGTGGTGAAGTAAGTGAAGCTGTGAATCGACAGGGCCAGAATGCCGAGCACGATCAGCACGATCGCCACGGTGGCAGAGGGTCGCATGGCCAAAATCTCCCCAGGTTCGCGGTGCCGCCTCCCTACAGAAAGAGACGCCCGCTTGCTCCACCCCGGCGGGCAAAAGTTTGATAAAGTGAGATGCAATTGGCGTGCCCGATTGCAGTGGCAGTGGATTTCAATCCCGATGCCGTCGGGGGATCGATCGGCGGCCGTTGCAGCCCGGAAATCGGGGAAAACTACGCCGCGGGAGGCCGTCGAATGGCAACAAGGAGACCAACCGGCGCCGAGGGCCTCGGTGTGAACTGGTGGAAACGAGCGGCCAGAGGTAACGTTGCGACCGCGGGGGATTTAAGGCCTTGTCACGCAGCGCCGACCATCGTCGACCGGACGATGTCGCTTCGGTGCCATACCGGGGCGAAACGCTGAAACTCGATCTGGGGAAGCGGAGCGTACCTGTGGCCGGCGAGGAAACTTGCGGACCCCTCGCTCCGCGGGCGCGAGAAAAGAGCGCGGATATCCGCTTGCATCACCGTGTTCTTTGCCATTACCAAGAGCAGCCGCTCGTTCCCATAAACGGACATGTCAATCGCCTCGGCAGGAAGAACGAGAGGGGCATCGGTTGAGACCGGGCCGTCGCCGTCCGTGAGCCGTGGGATGAGTTGCTCCCAGGCGTATACACCGTCACTGCTCAATACGAAAAGGTGCTGCGGAGTGGCTTGCACGCGGTAGATTGTTCCGCCGACGCCCTGCAACTTCATCGCCACGGGATCCTCTTGCCTCGAAGCGTCTTTGATCCACAAAATTTCGGCGCCCGATGAAATCGCAACTGCAGATAGCGAGTCGTGAGCGACTGCGCACACATCGACCACATCGAGGCCTTTGAAGGTCATCGTGTGGACATGTTGCTGACCGGCGACTCCCAAAAATTCGCTCACTCCAACGCCACCCCTCCGGTTTGCAAACACGAGTGCCTCTTTGCCGCTCGCATCGCTGAGCGCCGCTAATCGGTAAAAGTAGAGGTCGTCGGCCTGAGCGTCCGTGACGTACATTGTTTGCTGGTCTCCGCCCTCGGGGTGGACAAGCAGGAGGCCCTTCATGCCGAGCGCGGCGACAAAACTCCCACTGCGAGTTGCGACGACGTCGTGGGCGCCCCCGCGGTACACGCTCCGGGAGGTTTGACCAGGAATTGCTGCGCGGATAAACGTTACGTCGGACCGTGTGCTGAATGCGAAATCCAGCTTCGCGACCGCCGCAGCGCTGTTAATTGCCTCGCCGGAGGGACTGATTTTTTGCGGCTGCGATAGGTAGTTATTGCTGGCCTCGAAGAACCGGATGGTCCCGTCATCAAAGCCGATGCACAATCCGTCCGCGGCAGGATTGGGGCCGGCCCAGGTCACGTCAGCGCCGATGACGGGCAAGGCGACCGGTGCCGTGAAGACGTCCGAGAGTTTCATATCGAGTCACCTTTCATGAGCCGCTTCCGCTGGGCCAACGTGATGTCTCCGAGCGCGAACATTCGATCGAAAACTGCCCGCTCTGGCCGGCACCGATCACCGCGCGTGCCTTGAGGGGCTGATGGCGCGATTGGCCAGATCGGGTAGCCATGCCAAGCGACGTTACCTTCCTGCGCTGGGAATTCGGCCAGCTGCTGGTGCCACGTACCAATCTCCGTCAACCCACTCAATGCGACTCCGCGAGCCAGCATGTAGCCGTACAAGTTGCCTTTGGCGTCGGCCACCTGACGATCGTCGGCCTCTGGAGGCTCCGGGATGATGCCGTCCGCACGGTCAAAGATTGCGAATTCCTCCGCGAACGGCAACCCGGGCAACCACTGCGAGCTATTCGCGCCTCCACCGTGGTGCTTCGGCGTAAACACGTAGCTCAAGCCGCGCCTTACCGTTACCACTTCATGAACGGTGTCATTTTGGACGAAAGGCACAATTCGCTCGGCTAACGGCGGCGCCCACGCTCCTGCGCGGCCGCTCTTTAAATAATACTATGAAAACTGGTCTCGACCGAGCGTTTATGCTACTGGTCGCCGTACCTGCAGGCAACGGTGCGGCGCGATTCGACTTTTCCGCGATGGTTTGACGCGCCAAAGCGCCACATTTCGCGTCAAGCCAGTGCACAGGTCTGAACCCCGCTTGAAGCGCCTAAACCGAGAACGGAGGGCGCAGCCAGCCTATGACCTTTGGTGCGACGGCCTCAGCTTCACTCTTCCGCGCGGTATTTGCGTTTCCGCTGACCGACGATGCCGCTGCGGCGGCCCCCCTGGCGAGAGTGTTCGCCGGCCGCTTGAAAGTTGCCCAGCCGGCGCTTGGGATCTTGCTGGTTGAAGGGAGACCCGGAGCCGACCGCGCGACGGACGGCGGGGTTGAGGGTGTGCTTTTGGGCAGAGATTTTGGCCGAAGGTTTCGTTGCCGTGCGTTTCATAGCCACCTCCTCGATGGAACAGGAGCGCTTGTGAGAAAACCGTGAGCAACCATCTGCGAAAATCCATTCGCTTCGAAGCAAGAAATTTTAGGCGCCGGGACAACCCCCACTGCACCGCTCGCGCGGCCAAATCCTCCGAAAGCAGCGACCGGCCTTGCCTACTGCCCGATCCTTCCCTGCGAAACAGTAGGTTTTTCCAACAACCAAAACAGTGCGGCAAACCGTGTGCCGCCCCTTTGGGGGATGGTGGCAGCACTTCGAATCTGCGGCGGGTGAACCCGAAGGGCGAAATCGGTATCATTGCCCTGGCGGGCGAGAGCGCGGAGAGTGGCCGCGCAGCCGGCCATCGCGACGAAACACCAGGGATGAGGCGTGCATGCTAGCTGAGCGGCAGGAAGCGGGGGACGCGGAGTGCGACGTGCGCGCTCGGCGGCGGGAACGGCTGGTGCTGGTGATCCTGGCCGCCGTGCAGTTCATCACGATCGTCGATTTCATCATCGTCATGCCGCTCGGCCCGCAATTGATGCGGGCCTTGGAGATCGAGCCCGATCAGTTTGGCCTGATCGTCTCGTCCTACACCTTCGCGGCCGGCGCGGTCGGCATCCTCACCGCGGCGGTGGTTGACCGGTTCGCCCGGCGGACGGCGTTCATGGTCCTGTACGCCGGGTTCTTGCTGGGCACGCTGCTGTGCGCGATGGCCAATAGCTATGTGGCGCTGCTGCTGGCGCGGGTGGTGACCGGCGCCTTTGGCGGCATCGTCGGCGGCATGGCGATGACGATCATCGCCGACGTCTTTCCCGAGTCGCGGCGCGGCCGGGCGACCGGACTGTTGACGAGCGGTTTTGCCTTGGCTTCGGTGGCGGGGGTGCCGCTGGGGCTGATGCTGGGGACGCGGTTTGGTTGGCACGCGCCGTTCTTCGCGCTGGTGGTGCTGGGCTTGCCGGCGTTGCTGCTGACGCCGCTGGCCCTGCCCCGGCTCGACAGCCACGTCGGCAAATCCCACTCCCATCCGCTGCGATCGGTGTTCGAAACGTTCACGCACGCCAATCATCTGAACGCATTTGCGCTGATCGTGGTGCTGATGATCGGCAGCTTCGCCGTGTTTCCCTACATTGCCGACTACCTGGTGTTCAACGTCGGCTTGAGCGAGGAGACGCAACTGCCGCTGATCTACGTGGCCGGCGGCGCGCTGACGCTGGTGGCCTCGCCGATCGTGGGCCGCCTGGCCGATCGCTACGGCAAGCTGCGGGTTTACCGCCTGATCGCGCCCGTGTCGGCATTCATGTTTGTCGTGGTCACCGAGTTGCCGCGGGTACACGTGCTGGTGGCCGTGTTCTTGTTCGGCGCCTTGATGGTGTGCAACGTCGGCCGCATGATCGCCGCCAGCGCCATGGTGATGGGCAGCGTCGAGCCGCGTCGCCGGGGTGGGTTTTTGACCGCCAACGCTTCGGTGCAGCACGTGGCC